>CAZRID010000239.1:0-5229 GCA_964600055.1 uncultured Acidimicrobiaceae bacterium | reverse complement strand
CCGATTCCAGCTCGAGCCCGGCGCCGGCCGTGGAGCTGATAGTCCCTGTCCTGGCGATGAACATGAACCCGGCGAGCCCGGCCAGGGCTCCGGCACCGACGAAGGACCAAAAGACCAGAGACGAGGTCGGCAATCCGGCCTGGACCGCCGCTGCGGGATTGGAGCCGATGGCATACAGCCTTCTTCCCCAGCGGAGCCTGCCCAGTGCCCACTGGAGCACGACGACCACGAGCACGGCGATGACGAACACCAAACGCAGGTCGAAACCGGCGATAGAGACGATGGTCACATTGTTGAACTCGAGAACCCAGTCGGGTAAAGAACCAGCGGTGATGTTGGCCCCGCCCGAGTAGACGCTGAGAAGGGTGCGGAACAGAGCCAACGTTCCAAGGGTGACAATGATCGAAGGCACCCCGCCATACGCCACCAGGACGCCGTTCAGTGATCCGAGGACGGCCCCGACCAGCATCGCCACCGCTATGGCGATGAGTGGGCTCCCACCGGTGGTAGCGAGGAAATCACCCGTGAGATATGCGGCGACGCCGACGATCGAGCCGACGGATAGGTCTATGTTGCGACTGAAGATCACCAGCGCCTGCGCAGCGGCAAGGATCGCGACGATGACGACGCTGGTCGTCAGGCGGTTGAAGAAGCGCCCACTCAGATACCCCTCGACCACGAACGCGAACACCACGACGCATAGGGCGATGATCCCGAGGAGGGTCGCCTCCTTGACCCGTTCCGGTCGGAGAAACCTGGAGCTCCGAGACGGCGCGGCCATGGTGCTGGTGGCCTCACTCATCGGGCACCGACCGCCGCAGCCATGATCCGCTCCTGGGTGGCGTCACGACGTGAGTAGATGCCGGTCAGCCGGCCTTCGCGCATCACTGCCACCCGGTCGCTCATCGCGATCACCTCGGGCAGGTCCGAGGAGATGAGAATGATGGCAATCCCCGAGCCAGCCAATTCATCGATGAACTTGTGGACATCGGCCTTGGCGCCGACGTCGATGCCACGGGTTGGCTCGTCCAGGATCAGCAGCTTGGGGTGGGTGTTCAACCACTTGGCGAGCATGGTCTTCTGCTGGTTCCCACCGGACAGCTGGTTGACCGGTGTGGAGAGACTCGGTGTCTTGATGCCCAGGCGCCCCCGAAGCGAGTCGGCGTCCTTGCGCTCTTCGTCGCGATCGATCAGGCCAAGACCATTCGTGTAGCGATCCAGCGTCGCCAGTGTCACATTGGCGACGAGCGACTGCTCCAGAGAGAGGCCCAACCGCCGACGATCCTCCGACAGATAGGCAATCCCGTTCGCAAGAGCCTCTTGCGGCGATCTGATGTCGAGGCGGTCGCCATTGAGCTCGACGGTGCCGGTGTCAGCCGGTGTCACACCGAACAGGGACAGGGCGATGTCCGTCCGTCCGGCGCCTACCAGGCCCGCGAAGCCAAGGACCTCACCCTGGCGCAGTTCGAATGAGACATCCGAGAAGACCCCTTCGAGGCTGAGTGAGTCGACTTTCATCAGAACCTCGCCCTCGGGGTGGTCACCTCTGGCGAAGAAGTCGGTCGGGTCCCGCCCGACCATCTCTCTGACCAGCGAGTCTTCGGTCACCTCTGATGCGGGGCGGGTGGAAATGTGGCGTCCGTCGCGAAAGACCGAGATCCGGTCCGAGATCGCAAACAGCTCTTCGAGTCGATGAGTGATGAAGAGAACGGCGACGCCGGAGTCTCTGAGTCTTCGCACCTGTCGGAAAAGGCGATCGACCTCGTGGGCGGACAGTGCCGCAGTCGGCTCATCCATGATCAGCACTCGCACGTCGAGCGATATCGCCTTGGCGATCTCAATCGCCTGCTGACCGGCAACCGTGAGCCCCGCCGCTGGGAGTCGGGGATCGATGTGGATGTCGAGCATCGACAGAATCTCCGCTGCGTCCCGATACATCGACGACCAGTCGATGACCATGCCCTGGTCCTGATGACCGATGTATATGTTCTCGGCGACACTGAGATCGGGGAATACCGAAGGCTCCTGGTAGATCGCCGCAATGCCAAGCCGCTGAGCTTCGGCCGAATTACGCGGTGTGAAGGGCTCGCCAGCGAGAAGCATGTTCCCGACGTCGGCGGAGTAGATCCCGGTCATGATCTTGATCAAGGTCGACTTGCCGGCACCGTTTTCGCCGACGAGAGAGTGGACCTGCCCCGGATGGAGAGAAAGCGAGACCTCGGCGAGGGCCTGGGTCGCGTCGAAGCGCTTGGACACTCCCATGATCTCCATGACCGGCCGAGATTCAGCCATTGCGAAGCCGCGGGCCGGGATTGTCGACACGAGTCGTCATGCGAACCGCGGTGGTCCGGGCAGTCGCCACCAAGTTCCTCCTCAGTCAAACGGCCACCATGTGGCACGTTCACTTGTGTAACATATCACACTAGATAACGAGGTGTCGGCCCAAGTACCGTGTTCGCCATGCATCCCCAACCGCCGAGGAAAACCTGGCTCGGATCGCTCCGGTTGCTGCAATTCCGTCGTCTGGAACTCCGCCCGACGCAACGTCGGCTCCGTCGAGGGGTCTCGGTGGCAGATCTCCGGGCCATCGCCAAACGGCGTCTGCCTCGCGGCGTCTTCGACTACATCGATGGTGGCGCCGAAGACGAGCGAACCCTGGCAACCAATACCGAGGCCTACCGCCGGGTGGCGTTTCGTCCCCGAGTCCTCCGCGATGTAGGCGACGTCGATACCTCATCGACCCTCCTCGGAAAGCCCCTCCCGATGCCCCTGGTCCTCGCACCGACTGGTTTCACCCGGATCGCCGACCCCGCCGGTGAGCTGGCCGTGGCCCGAGCGGCGGCCCGAGCTGGTGTCCCATACACCCTGTCGACACTCGGGACCAGGTCGATCGAGGAAGTCGCCACAGTCGGGTCGGACCGCCTCTGGTTTCAGGTCTATGTGTGGAAGGACCGGGCCATGGTGGCGGACATGGTGCAGAGGGCGGCCGACGCCGGGTACGAGGCGCTCTGTCTCACTGTCGACACCGCCGTGCTCGGAAGACGAGAAAGAGACGCGCGACGAGGATTCACCCTGCCCCCGAAGCTCGGGCTATCCACCATCTTCGATGGAATCGCTCATCCGGGTTGGACGTGGCAGTTCGTCAGGTCGGAGCCGATCGTGTTCGCCAACGTCGCCGGCCAGAGTGTCGGGGCCGGGGCAGAAGCAGTATCCCTCGCCGACTATGTGGGACGCCAGTTCGACCCCGGTCTCTCGTGGAAGGATGTCGAGTGGCTGCGTGATCGATGGAACGGGCCAATCGTCGTCAAGGGAATCCAGACCGTCGCCGATGCGATGATCGCTGCAGACGAGGGCATCGACGCAATCGCCCTCTCCAATCACGGCGGCCGCCAGCTGGACTCGGCGCCAGCTCCCCTGGATCTCCTGCCAGAGGTCGCCGACGCGGTCGGTGGCCGCACCGAGATCATCTGCGACGGCGGTGTTCGACGAGGGAGCGACATCGTGAAGGCTTTGGCACTCGGCGCCAATGCTTGCATGGCAGGTCGTGCATATCTCTATGGGCTAGGAGCAGCCGGGGAAGCCGGGGTGGATCATGTCCTGGATCTGCTGGCATCCGACATGAGAAGAACCATGGCGCTCATCGGCTGCAAGACCATTGGCGAGATCAATCGGAACTTCGTCTCCATTGATCGCCGACCGGATACAGGCTGACTGTCAGGCGGGTTTAGGACAAGTCTTTGACATGTGACCAAAAGGTCACCTATTATCCAACCCATGGACGAAGTGTTCAGAGCCCTCGCCGATCCGACCCGGAGGAGTCTCCTCGACGAGCTGTTCGGCGAGGACGGGCAAACGTTGAGTGCCCTCGAGGAGCGCTTTTCGATGACCCGCTTCGGTGTCATGAAGCACCTCAAACAGCTCGAGGAAGCAGGACTGGTGGTCACCAAACGGCGTGGCCGGGAGAAGCTCCACTTCCTGAACGCGGTCCCTATCCAGCTCGTCCACGACCGGTGGGTGAGCAAGTACGCCGAGCCCTGGGCGGCAGCGCTCACTGGGCTCAAGGACAGATTGGAGAATCCCATGGAGAAAGTATTCGAGATCTACATCCGCACCAACCCCGAGCGTCTCTGGGAGGCGATCACCGATGGTGACATCAGAAGCAAGTACCACTTCGGCAACCGGGTCAGCTCGGACTGGACACCTGGCTCCGGCTTCGAAATGACCCACCCCGGCGCTGAAGGGCTTCTGGGCCGGGGAGAGAACCTAGAGGTCGACCCTCCCCGCCGGCTCGTCCAAAGCATGACTGCGCTGTGGAGCGACGAGGCGGAGAGTGAGGGAACATCGAGGATCACCTGGGAGATCGAACCGGTCGGCGATTCGTGCCGTCTCACCGTCACCCACGACCAGCTGCGCGAGGGCGCCAGCAGCGAGCTCTACGGTGGTTGGCCGATGATCCTCTCTGGCCTCAAGACGTGGCTCGAGAGCGGCGAGTTGCTCACCACCCCCGGATCGCTGATGTACGGATCGGCTGACCAATGAATGACCTCGACTACCTGGCCATCGTCGTGGCCGCTCTGGCTGCGTTCGTGATCAGCTCGGTGTGGTACATCGTGTTCGACGCCCGCGCCCCGGAGGGCGAGAGCTCCGATTTCACCGCCGATACGGGCCGGCCGCCGGCATGGAAGCTTCTCGTCGAGCTTGTCAGGAGCCTCATCGTCGCCATCCTGGTTGCCGGCTTCGCCAACAACCTCGGGATCGTGGACTTCACGGATGCCGTCCAGCTCGGGCTCGCGTTCTGGGTCGGATTTTCCTCTGGTACTGCTCGTGGGCTCCGTCATCTGGGAGAACGTGGCGTCGAGGGCCGCCGCTATCCACGCCGGGGACTGGCTGGTCAAGACCGTGACGATTGCCGTCATCGTCAGCGTTTGGCAGTGAGAGAGCTCCCGGCGATATGAAGTAGTGTCGACCCATGGCGGATTGTCACGCCTGACCTTCGCATCGGCTCCCGCGCAGCCGACACCGGAAGGCAAAGGGGACCTCGAGTGCTCGACAAGGGTCCAATCAGAGCTGTACGTGTCCATGTGCACCTCGGCGAGCGCGGGTCGCTGATCGTGCGCGGCAGTGACACAGGAGAGCAGTTGAAATGACCCGACAAGAAACCTTCAAGCGACGGATCCGTGAGCGCATGGAGAAGACCGGAGAGCGGTACGGCGCCGCCCGCCGTGTCCT
>CAZRID010000238.1:0-5237 GCA_964600055.1 uncultured Acidimicrobiaceae bacterium | reverse complement strand
CCGGGCTTGCGCCGATCTCTTGTCAACCGGCAAGACCCTTCGCTGACGTGACCGACGAAAACACCCATGTCACGTGGGCGCGCTCGGAGCGTTTCGTGCCAAGGGCTTTCATTCGCCCTTTTCTTCGATTCAGCAATCGGGAGGCCTCCTCAGGCCTGGTCCTGGTCGGCGCCGCCTTGGTCGCGTTGCTCTGGGCCAATCTTTGGCCCGGGTCGTACCAGTCGCTGCTGGGGACCACGCTCCAGCTCGACTTCGGTCCTATCCACCTGACCGATGACCTCCATCATCTGATCAACGACGGGTTGATGGCCATCTTCTTCTTCGTCGTCGGGCTCGAGATCAAACGAGAACTGGTGGTGGGTGAACTGCGCGACCGCAGAGCCGCCGCCCTGCCGGTGATCGCGGCCCTGGGCGGGATGGTCGCCCCGGCCCTGGTTTATCTAGCAATTGCCGGCACAACCGGAGAACCAGGGCGGGGTTGGGGAATCCCGATGGCCACGGACATTGCCTTCGCCGTCGGGATCCTTGCCCTGGTCGGTAGGAAGCTCCCGGTGGGTGCCAAGCTTTTCCTGCTCACTTTGGCAATCGCCGACGACATCGGGGCGATCCTGGTCATTGCCATCTTCTATACGGCTGAACTGGCGATGGGCTGGCTCGCAGTTGCCGGTGCCGGCCTCGTTGCCGTCGTGCTGGCAGAAAGGATCGGGATTCGCTCCTACGCCCTCTATGCCCCCCTTGCGATAATGATCTGGTTTGCCACCCTCGAGTCCGGGATCCACGGCACGTTGGCCGGCGTGGCCCTGGGTCTGCTGACACCGGCCCACCCGTATTACGCCCTCGAAGAGTTTCACGCCAAGGGCCGCGACCTGATGGCGGGATTGATCACGGATGACGACGAAGTGACCGAACGGGAGCTCGCCGATCACTCCCTCCTTACGATCTCGGAGATCTCTCGGGAGTCGGTCTCACCGTTGGCCCGGATCGAGCATCGACTGGGGAACTGGTCGTCGTTCGTTGTCGTGCCGCTGTTTGCCCTGGCCAACGCCGGCGTCAATTTCGAGGGCACCTCGGTCGTCGGGGCCCTGTTGAGTCCCGTGGGCCTCGGAGTGGCCCTGGGTCTCATCGTCGGGAAGGTCGTCGGCATTACCGGGTTCACGCTGGCCGCCGTCAAGTTTGGAGCGGGTCGCCTTCCCGAAGCTATGACCGTTCGTCATCTGTTGGGGGTGGCCACCGTCGCCGGCATCGGCTTTACGATTTCCCTCTTCATCGCCAGCCTCGCCTTCAACGACCCGGAACTGATCGAGAGTGCCAAGGTGGGAATCTTCGGTGCCTCGTTCGTGGCGGCCTTGCTCGGGTGGCTGATCCTCAGGGCAGGAAACAGTCGTTCTGAAGACGACGCATGAAACCGCCGGCCGAGATCCCGTGTGTGGACTGTGACGGGACGCTCCATCTGCTCTCGCTGCTACCGCCCGACGAACCACTAGAACCGGGCCTGGTCGTCACCTACCGTTGCGACTCTTGCATGGAGCGGTTCGACCTCGTGTGGGAAGAGCCGTCAGATTGACAGTGATTGGGTGATCGTGATCGCCTGAGCCCCCAACCGGAGGGAAATAGGGCACTGCCCTGGTTCGGGTCCCGTTCCGAACGGGGGCCCTTACACTCGAGAGGAGGAGGGTTCTCGGTTCAGCCGTTCATCGCCTTTTCCACCCTGGCGCCAACATCCTCATGGATGCTCCGCCAGTACTCGATCACCCGCTTGGCGACCTCGGGGCTGACCCCTTGGCGGACGTGGTCGACGATGTTGTCGACCAGGTGGTCGACGTCGGTGGGGGAGAGGACCGCGTCGATCAGCGCCCGCGGCTGGACGAAATCGTCGTCGGCAAGGTGCTTGCGGTAGGGGGCCCGCGTCAAGTCGCCGGTGGACCAGCGGGTGTGGACCTCGCCTGCCCGCCCCGGGTTGGCGGTCGGCCCCCCGTAGCTGTTGGGGGCGTAGACCGGATCATCCGGGTTGTAGTGACGCATGGCGCCGTCCCGGTTGTAGCTGTTGACCTCTGCCTTGGGACGGTTGACGGGCAGCTGCTGGTAGTTGGTGCCGATCCGATACCGGTGGGTGTCGGGGTAGCTGAACAGCCGCCCCAGCAGCATCTTGTCGGGCGAGGGCTCGATCCCCGGGATCATGTTGGCCGGCTCGAAGGCGGCCTGCTCCACCTCGGCGAAGTGGTTCTCGGGGTTGCGATTGAGGACCAGGCGCCCGATCTTGATGGGCGGGTAGTCGCCGTGGGGCCACACCTTGGTCAGGTCGAAGGGGTTGAAGCGGAAATCCTCGGCATCTTCCAGCGGCATGATCTGCATCTCCAGGGTCCAGGACGCCTCCTGACCGGAAGCGAGGGTCTCCCAGAGGTCCCGGCGGTGGAAGTCGGGATCCTCGGACACCATCGCCTTCGCCTCGGCGTTGGTGAAGTTCTCGACTCCCTGGTCGGTCTTGAAGTGGTACTTGACGTAGACCGCTTCGCCCGTTCGGTTGACCCAGGTGAAGGTGTGACTGCCGAACCCGTTCATATGCCGGTATGAGCGGGGGGTGCCCCGATCGGTGAACAGGAAGGTCACCTGGTGGGCCGACTCGGGCGACAGGGTCCAGAAGTCCCACTGCATGTCGTTATCCCGCATCCCGGTGTCGGCCCGGCGCTTTTGGGAGTGGATGAAGTCCTGGAATTTCTGAGGATCCCGTATGAAGAATACGGGGGTGTTGTTACCCACCAGGTCGTAGTTGCCATCCTCGCTGTAGAACTTCATGGCGAAGCCGCGGGGATCTCGAACAGTGTCGGCCGAACCCAGCTCGCCTGCCACCGTGGAGAAGCGAAGAAGGATGTCGCTGCGGGCGCCTTTCTGGAAGACCTTGGCCTTGGTGTAGTCGCTGACGTCCTCGAAGCATTCAAAGAAGCCGTGGGCGCCGGCGCCCTTGGCGTGCACGACCCGCTCGGGGACCCGTTCCCGGTTGAACTGGGCCATCTTCTGGATCAGGTAGTGGTCCTGGAGCAGCAGTGGCCCCTGCTCCCCGGCGCTCAGCGAGTACTCGTCGGAAGGGGCGGGAATCCCGGCGTCGGTGGTGGTGTCATGGACATCTGACATTGATGGTTCCTTTCGTCTCGTTGGTTGGGTCAACCGGAGAGGGTGGTGGCCGGGATCGGAGCTCCGATCTTTCGGCATGGCCCGCAGCCCACGGCCCGCGTTTCGACCAGGCGCTGCTGCACCAGGTTGCCGGTGGTGACGGACCGTTTTCCGGTAACAACCGATCCATGCCGGTTGCAGCACCCGGCGCCGCACCAGGCGCAGACCCCGATCGCCGGGGTGACTTTCTCCTCGACGTGGCATTCCAGGCAGTTCATCGTGTCTCTCTTCGAAGCGGATTAGATGTTGTCAAGAGTTATACTAGATATAAAACAACCAGGCAAGCCCGATCGCGCCTCCAGCCTCCCCCTACCATCCACCGTGTCCAGGATCCCTTCGCTATGGATAGCCAAGACCACCTCTCACCGGCCGCTCGCCGCGCCCGCCAGCTCCGGGCGGCGGGGCTGGCCGCGACTCGCCCCCGCCTCATGGTGCTGGCCTGCTTGGAGGAAGCCGAGCGCCATATGGCCGTCGACGACGTCGCCGAGGCACTGCGGGGCAATGACCAGGAGCTCGCCCGAGCATCCATCTACAACGTGGTCCGCGACCTTGTTGATGCCGGTTTGGCCATGCAAGCGGACGTCGGGCCGGGTCGAGCGCTCTACGAGGTGGCCGACTCGTGGCACCACCACTTCGTTTGCCGACGTTGCGAGAGAGTGATCGACGTTCCCTGCCTTACCGGACGTAAGCCGTGTCTGGAGGCGCATATTCCGGGTACCGACGTCGACGAGGCTCAGGTGATCTTCCGGGGTCTGTGCGACACCTGCGCGGCCCAGGAGCCCTGAAGCCGGCGCCGGCCGGTCCAGGATGAGGCGCCGGTCTGCGTCGGTACCCCTTCTTCGCGGGTGATTGGAAATAGGCTCCGCATCTCCTGGGAGGGTGGAGTTGTCTCCGGCCTTCTCTATTTCGAAGGCGGCATCCCGGTGCTCTTGCCCATGGGGCCGGAACCGGACATGACCATCCCCGAGCATTTCACGAGTATGCATCCGCAGCCCAAGTAGCGTCACCAACGTCGTGACAGACAGCGGATACTTCGGCCAAGATTCCATCACCTGGCGAGTCAATCAGGAGATGACCGTGCTCTTCGGCGGAGCCCGTGCGCTGCTGATGCATGCGGTCCACCCGCTGGTTGCGGCCGGAGCTCGTCAGACCGCCATGTACCAGAGAGATCCATGGGCGCGGCTGATGAGAACCCTGCTGATGCAGTCAAGGATGACCTTCGGGACCAAGTCCGAAGCGGACGAGGCGGCCGATCGAATCAACCGGCTCCATCGCAAGGTCAACGGGATCGACTCACTGACGGGTGAGGTATACGACGCTCTCGATCACGATCTTCTCCTGTGGGTCCACGCGGCTCTTGAGGTCTCATCCATCTACTTCTTCGAGCGGACGGTGAGAACGCTCACTGCCGAAGAGCGCCAGCGCTATCACGAAGAGAATCTGCTGGCAGCCGAGTTCATGCTTCTGCCCAAGGACAAGGTGCCCGCTACTTATGTCGACCTCGAGGCATATGTGGATGAAGTGGTCAACTCCGACAGGCTGCGGATGTCAGACGTTGCGGCCAACGTCGGCGACATAATTCGCAGAGGTCCGGTCCCTCTCGCAATCAAACCGGTTTGGAGCTTCATTCGCTTCGCAGCGTTCGGAACCCTGCCAGAACGAGTACGAGAGATCTACGGTGTCAAATGGTCGCCAGCCCGCGAGAAATGGCTGCAATTCAATCTTGCCGCCCTGAAGCGGATCCGCCCTTTGCTCCCGCGCCGCTTTCGTCTGATCGGCCCGGCCCGGTAAGAACGGGACCCCAATCCCTTTGGCCAGGTTGTTTTGGTCGCTGGACAACGAAAACAACCCACAGATTGATGGGGTAAGGGCTCAGTCGGGAGTTGCCAGATACCGGCCGAAGAACGTCTCGATTCGGGCCCAGGCGTCCTCGGCTGCATCCCGGTTGTAGTCAACGGTCATCACGGGCCTGGTCAGCGCCTTCATAAGTCGATGGCCCTCGACCTGGTTCATGAAGCCGTGACCGGCGTCGTTGTAAATCTTGACATCGTGATCGACCTTGGCGGTCG
>CAZRID010000237.1:0-5258 GCA_964600055.1 uncultured Acidimicrobiaceae bacterium | reverse complement strand
CGCGGCGTGCCGAAGGGCGACATCACGTTTTGCGGGTACTGGCGTGCCGCCCACTGAGCCGACCGGGAGCCTGGATGCCGCGGGCTCGACCCCGGCCGGGGGACGCCGCTACCCCTGGCTGATGTCGACGCCCGGTGACCGGCTCGCCGGCGGGCTCGTAGACGAGCGCGATCACCCCCACCTTGGTCGGGGCGTGATCGCTGAGCTTGAGAGCTCGTGCCGGCTCGGGCAGTACCCGCCAGATGTGCAGCCGTTCGCGGGCGGTAGCGGCGTCGGCGAGGATGTGGTCGAGCTGGTAGGGGCCTGTGATCCTCATCTATGCCTACGAAGTAGGTAGGCCTCCGCCTGCGTCTGGTCGCATCCTTCAGCTGGCCCCGCCCGCGGTGCTCGCTCCCGTCGGCGCCTAGCCTCGGGAACCGAGCGTTTGCCCACTCGACCAAACCTGTCCGACCAGTGATCGCTCAGCTGCTGAGAACTCGGGATGGGGGGTGGAAAGAGTCGGCTGGCGGGTCACCAAACCGGAGCCCATGCCGAACGCGATAAGTAGATATCGGGGTCGGCCTGCGCCCACCGTTCGCTACCCGAGCCGTCCCGTCTCCTCATATACGTTGCGGACGGCGTCGGGCGACTCGGCGGGGTCGGTGAGGGTCTTGAAACTGACCACCAGCGTGTCGTCGAGGGCGACACTCTGATGGACGACGTTGGAGGGGTTGAAGGTTCCCTCGCCGGGACCGATCTCGTATGTCTCGGCATCGGCGCCCTCGCCGAGCATCACACGGAGCCGACCCTCGATCACGTAGAACAACTGCTCCTCCGGATGGCGATGAGCCTCGGCGCCGTTCCCCTTGGCGAAGAAGACACGAGCTACCTCCATGGTTTCGCTTCTGAGCACGAAGCCGGTGCCCGAGGAGTAGCTTCCGCCAACGACTTTCTCGTCAGGACCGCTGAAGACAACCTTTCCCATTGATACCTCCTTCTGTCATTCCACGTCACTGATCGGCTCGACATCGCTGAGTGCCTCGGCTCCCGCCAAGCGATTTCGCCCAATGGGAGAGAGGACCAAGACCAGGAGAGCTGCGATCACAAATGCCGAGGACAGAGGGCTGGAGAAGAACACCCCGATGCTGGTGTCCAGAAGCAGCGATTCACGGAACGCCTGCTCGACACGTGGCCCCAGCACGAATGCCAGTATGAGAGGGGCCAAGGGGACGCCGGTCCTTCGGAACAGGTAGCCAACAATACCGAAGAAGGCCATCACGTAGACGTCGAAGACGGTGTTCGCGTTGGCGAATGCCCCGGCGATGGAGATGACGAGGATCGCCGGGTAGAGCACCCACTTGGGCGTGTCCAAGACCCTGGCGAAGGTGGAGATGGTGAGCCGACCCAACACATAGAGGGCGAGGCTGGACACCAAAACTGCAGCCACGATCCCATACATCACCTCAGGCTGATCGCGGAACAGTGAGGGCCCGGGACGCAGCCCCTGCGCCAGAAAGGCCCCCAACATGACGGCCAGAGGCAGGTCGCCCGGAATCCCGAAGACGAGCAGCGGGATGAACGCGGCGCCTACCACCGCATCGTTGGACACCTCGGTGGCGACCACGCCCTCCGGCTCGCCCTTCCCGAAGTTGGCTCCCCGCTTCGAGGTCCGTTTGGCGATGGTGTAGCTGATCCAAGGCGAGGTCTCCGAGCCGATGCCGGGCAGCACGCCGATGAATGCCCCGGTCGCCGAGGCCTGGAGGATCGTCTTCCAATAACGACGGATGACGGTGCGCCATTTGATCTGGTCGTCCGGTTGCCGCTGGATGTCGGCGCTCCTGGCGAGCGCGACTCCTTGGTCTTTCATCAATCGGGCCTCGATCTGGAGTGCGATCTCGGAGATGGCGAAAAGTCCAATCACCATGGGGATGATCTCTACGCCCCCGAGGAACTCGGAGACTCCGAAGGTGAACCGCGGAGTGCCGATGATCGGGTCGAGTCCGATCATCGACACGCCCAACCCGAGGCCGGCGGCCAGCCAGCCTTTGGCGATGTGCCTGCCGCTGAGGAAGGAGACGAGGGTGAGGGAGAAGAACATCAGGCCGAACAGCTCGGGTGACCCGATCTCAAGGGCCGCGGAGGCCACTGGACCGACGAGTGTGAACAGCAACAATGATGCGAAGACCGCGCCCATGACCGACCCGTACAGGGCTGATCGCAAGGCCGTCTGGGGATAACCCTTCCGGGCCAAGGGATGCCCGTCGAGAAGTGTCGGCACGTTGGCGGCCGTGCCGGGGACTCCCAGGAGCACGGCCGTGATCACGCCCCCCCAGAGCCCACCTCGGTACACCCCGATGAGGAATGGGATCGCCAACAGGGGTTCAAGAGTCAAGGTGAGGGGGGAGAGAACGGCTATTGCCATGGTCGCGGTGAGCCCGGGTATCAACCCGAACACCGACCCGATGAGGACTCCGAGGAAGATCATCCCGATGATGTCGAATGCTGCGACTTCCCTCAGCCCGATCAGGATGTTCTCGAGAATGGCTCCCATCGCCGCTACCTCAAAGGCTCAGCAGCTGGGGCAGCGGGGACTTGAACACGACCGTGAACAGCACGTACACCACGATTGACGCCACCAGCCCGCACGCGCCCGCCTTGAGCCAGCTGGGGGCGCCGAACCAGCGCGCGAGGAAAGCCGCCAGGATGAAACTGGGAACGATGAACCCAAGTGGCTCGAGTGCCAGCGCGCTGAGCGCAACAGCCACCAGGAGCCCGAGACTGGCGCCCACGACTCGATGCGGCAACTTCGAAAGCATCCACCTTTCGGGATCGCCACCCATCCGGAGACGAACGGTCTCGGTCGCGATGAGCACGATGCTGCTCACAACGATCAGGACGGAGACCACCCGGGGATAGAACGTCCCCTGGATCACCGTGTTCTCGCTCCCCGGGATCAAGGCCGAGCTGGCCGCGGCCTGGAGATCGGCGAGGAAGAAAGTCGCCACGCCGATCACCAGGCCGAATATGCCGAGACCACGGTCGTCGGCGGGGAAGCTCAGTCCCCTTGATTCCCGGCGGGAGGACGACGGTGTCCCGTCCACCGGCTCGAGCCTCTCGTCCAAATTGTTCAGCCTTCCGACTCTTCGGTCTCGATTGCACCGGTGTTGATCTGATCGATGATCTCGAGGGCCTGAGTCCGCTCCTCGGTCATCAGAGAGTCGATCTCCTCCGAATTGCGGAACAACAAGCGCACACCGAGGGAGCCGAGGTTCTCTTGGAAGCCCGGGTCGTTGAAGGCCTCCTCGCAGCCCTCCTCCAGGGTGGCGACGATGTCGGCCGGAGTGTCCCGTCGTACGTTTATCGCTTGCCACGTGTCGGCGATGATTCCCTCGAACCCCGACTCGGCCGAGGTCGGAACGTCCGGGTAGGCCTCGAGGCGTTCCTCGCTCAACACCATGAGCGGCACCAGCAACCCCTCTTCCACGCCGCTGACAAGACCGTCGGCCGTCTCCATCACGGCGTCCACCTCACCGCCGAGAACGGCCAAGGACTTGGGTCCTCCGCCGCCGTAGGCGACTGTTCGGTAGGTCGGGAAATCCATTGCCCGCTGGAGCAGTAGCCATGCGTAGTGGTCGGCGCTGAGCACGGAGGTGATGCCAATGCTGACCGCCTCAGGCTCACCGCTTTGCTCGACGAAGTCCTCCACACTGGCGATGCCGGACTCGGCGTTGACCGTCAACACCCACGGATCAGCGGTAAACGAGCAAACCCCGAGCAGATCGGTCGCTGGGTCGTAGGGCGACTCCTCGGTGGCGAGCGGTCCGGTGGTCATGATCCCGTTCTCTCCGGCGAGGAGCGTGTATCCGTCGGCCGGCTCTTCGATGACAAAGAGGGATCCGGTGGAACCGGCACCCCCCGAGCGGATCTGGACGTTCACCGCGGCGTCGAGGGCGCTGGAAAGGGCGGGAGACATCATGCGAGCAGCGGTATCGGTGCCGCCTCCCGCCGAGTAGGGAACCACGTATTCGATGGCCTCGGTGGGAAAAGTCGAGGCGCGATCGTCGCCATCGGCTTCACCCTCCGCGCCGCCCCCGTCGCCGCACGCGGCGAGGACCAGGACGAGCCCAGTCCCCAAGGTGAGCATCCGCCAGGAGTGACGTCGTCTCATCGGAGCTTGGTACATGTCATGCCTTCCTTTCTTGCCTTTGCCTTCCGGCTGTTTGCTGTTTCACTCATCGGAGAACCCGACACCTGCAACGCTGACCCGTGCGTACCTGGATTGGGGGATCCACGGGACCGAGAGGAGCACGACCGCCCGGTCGACATCGCCCAGGACCGATCGGAACATGTCATCGAGCCAGAGGAGCCCGCTCCGGGAAGGGTCGAGTAGTCGCACCGTGACTTGCCCCAACGCTTCCCCCTCGATGCCGAACTCATCAAGCGACTCGCGCAGATTCTTCAAGGCGACCCACACCTGCGTTGCGAGGAATTGTTGCTCCGGGGCGAGGTCAGCGGTGATTCGGGCGAGCTCGGCCTCCCGTCGGAGATAGTCCGATGCCTCGTCGATCCACAGGATTCGGCGATCGTCGGTGATGGGGAGATGGTCGGAGACAAAGATCAGCCCGTCCGCCTGCACTACCGGAGGGGGAGCTCCCGGAGAGCCGGGCATCCGGCGCAGTGAACCTCGGGTGGCAGTGATTTCGATCTCGATCACACTGCCCTTGTGGCCGACTTCGTCGACGGAAATGACCTGGAGGGCCGGGCCTTCGGAACCGAACCATTGTTCATGGACTCGCACGGCGTCGGCGAAGTCGCCCTCGTCGTGAATGAAAAGCGTCGCGTTCGCCACCTGACTCAGGCCGAGGCCCATCTCACGGAGGAATGTGTCGAACCGCTCGTACAACGTCCAGGTCTGGGAGATCACCGGCCCCATGCGATGGTCCGGATGAGATCTCCCTCGTTGCAGCCATCGCCCTTCTTCAGCGATGTCACCGAAGCTGGTGACGGCCCATGACTTGTCAGGCGCAAGGGCGAGCATCCCGGCGGTGAAGATGTACGGACCTGCCGCCACCGCCTGCGAATAGAGCGCGGCAGCCTCACCAATCCCGGGCGAATTGAGAACGGCGCGCCGCCCCAGACGCGTCGCGGCTTGCGGGGAGAGGGCGATGGCGTCGATCTCGTAGTTCACCTCGTCGTCTCTCAGCGAGGCAAGACCCAATCCGGAACTTGGTGCGACACCCTCGAGCTCTCGTTCTTTTCGGATCGCCTCGAGCACCGGG
>CAZRID010000236.1:0-5285 GCA_964600055.1 uncultured Acidimicrobiaceae bacterium | reverse complement strand
ACCGACGCGGGGTGGAGCAGCCTGGTAGCTCGTCGGGCTCATAACCCGAAGGTCGTGGGTTCAAATCCCACCCCCGCTACGAACGAAAACCCAGGCACTGCCTGGGTTTTCGGTATTCCAGGCTCCAGGAGAACGAGCCGGAAATCGGAGGCCTTCTAACGGATCTTCTAACGGGCTCTGGGTGCGGGGGTACGTAACGGGCGGCTTTCGCCCTAAGTCGCCAGCCGACATAACCCGGACCTCTGATGGGTTCCGGGGATAATCACCTTGTGGAGATCGATCCCCAACAACGGGCGCGGGCGGTCGAACGGCTGAAGGCCCTTGGCGGTCTTACTGCCGAGGACGCTGGCGGGCTTGTTGACGCCGTCGTCGCTGGCGTCGTTGACCACGGGTTCGAACTAATCAACGGCTCTGGACCGGTGCCTACGAGCATGACGACTTCGAAGGCCGATCAGCTTCGCTGGATCTGCGAGCGTGTAGGGCGCCTGGTATCTCAACGTGAGGTCGAGATCATCTTCCGCATCACCGCAGCGTCCGCTCGATCGATTCTGAACACGATGCTAGCGACCTACGAAGAGGGTCTTCGAGAGCAGTTCATTGATCGGATGCGGGCGGATGCGACCGTACTGCCCACAGGTACAGCCGATGATGGACTCACGTGGACATTGAGGTTCACGGAGGCGAGCACATTCGATGCTGCCTGGTCGGAGCTTTCCCGTCTCGGGCTCCTTTCGGTGTCCGAAGCGAGTACGCCCCAACGCAAGGTGACCGTACCTCGTATCACGACCGTTAACGGTCACGAGACCGATGTGCTCGCCGCACTTGGTATCGAGGAGCCTTAGCAAATGACTCCTCTAAGCGAACAGGTTGCTCAAGCCAGCAGTCTTGTGGGACTACTGCTCGCTCTCGATGCGCTGTTCACGCTAGAGCAGGCCAGACGAATCGACGACGAACGAACCCGAGTTGGGGGTGCACGCCGCACGAGCCTGAGAATCGTTCGGCTGGCCTCTGTAGGGCTCGCCGTCATCACGGCTGCTGCGATCGCGTCGTTGACACCGCTTCTTGTCGATGTGCTAATGAGCCTGGGCGGAGCCGATTGGGAGGCGGTGTTCGCTGTGTTCGCCCTGACCTATGTGCTGTTGGTCGGCATGCTTGTTTGGCAGATATCTCTGGGAGTGCGGGCTCGGGGATCGTGAGAGCACAGGTCATGTGGTTGCCAGGCTCGATCAGTCCTCCTCAACGCGGGCTGGGCTCCCATCGGCGTCTGGAGAGGCCTCTAGGTCGTCCCGTGCCTCATCGAACAGGGTTGGGGGTTGCTGCAGTACACCCTCAAGATTCCGGGCCGGGTCCGATGGATCGGCACGTTCCAATCGGTCCATCACGGCATCCTGTACCTCAGGCGTAGGGACATCGACTTCGACGCGGTCGCCTTGAAGGCGAGCATGGCCGGTCGCGCGAAGGGCCCGCTCGATGATCTTTGCGGCAGCGAGAGCGAACCGGCCTCTGTCCAAGTCGCGCCATCTGGAGAACACGCCGTAGGTTGCTCGATCGAGCAAATCAACTCCATTGAGCGTGAGGGTGGTAGGCGCAACTGCTCGCCCAACGCGTGCCATTGTCTCAGCGAGCAGCCTCGCCGTGAGCTGTCGCAACCCATCCGACTGGAGTTCGGGATCCTGGCTGTCTTCGATTCCGGGGATCCATGGAATCACGTACAGAGGCTGGATGTCGTCCTCAGGATGACCAGCTCGGAGAACGACTGCCAACCCGGATAACGCGGCCTGCATCGGAGCTGGAAGATCTTCTGGCCTCGGGCTCATCAACGCCACCCCTTCGTCGAGCCAGGTGAGTCCGATCGTTGCGGCGGGTGCTGGCCTCATGCCTTCCTCGTCGATGGTGTTGCGCAGCTCGGCGAGCGTTTGGGCGAGCAGTTCAGCGTCCTCGGCGATCGTGACGTAGATGACGTGACCAGGTTGCGGACCCTCGCCGCCTGTGGACGGAGCAAGATCGGTGGACGAAACGAGTAGCTTCGTAGCCTGTTTGCTGTTGGAGGACGTCGGCGAGAATCCGCGAGCCTTCAGTTCCAGAAGCGGCTGGACCTCGTCGGTCTGGTGCTTCAGCCACAAGTCGGGACGGGATGGACTGCGGTCTTGGCTTCCGAGAAGTCGCCCCAGCACATCGAGTGTCTTTGGGTCCACCGGGACGATGACGCTCCTACCGATGGCAACTACGTAGTACCCGGCGTTGCGGAGTACTGGATCGATGTCACCTGCAGCAGGAAGATCTTCAAGCGACCACAACAGCGTGTTCAGCTGGAAAACCGGATCTGCGAGAAGGGTTGTCTGATCCACTACGCCGCTGTGCTGAAGGACGCAGCGACCGCGTCTTCGTAAGGCTCGCTGCCGAGCCAAACCTGAACACTTGGATCAAGGAAGCGCTGAACATTTGTCACCATCCGGTGGATTGTGTTGCCGCATGTGCCTTGCGGCAGAACCGCGAGAATCTGACGAGACGTCGCTTCGAGAAGGAACGGCTGCCAAAGATGACGATCGATAGCCGTGAGATGGGCTTTGGTTGGACCGCGCCGCTGCAGGTATCCGCCTATGCGGAACCGGCTCGTTTTCCGTTGGAGCCCGAGCTTAACGAACCGCTCGAACGTCAAGGATGAAAGGGGATTGCTGAAACGGATGAGAACTGGCGCTCCAGTGACACGGAACCCGTCGTCTCCGGCGTCCGTGGTCTCAACCCAGAGTTGGTCCTCAGCACGCTCTGTCAGGGTGCGATACAGCCTGATGACGAGACCGACGGTGGCTCGATGCTCCACGAAGGAATCGCTGCGGTTGGTCGCCTTACCGTCGAAGTGCAGAAGATGGCCTCCGCGACCACCGCTCGGAATCTGCAACTGCACTAGTGAGTGGAGGGGGTCGTAGAGTTCGGTTAGTTGAGGCAGTCGTACCTTGAGCACGCCAAGACGTTCAGTCAACTGCACCTTTGATCGCCGTCGCTCCACAAGCCCGAGACCAGCGCGATCCTCTTCGGAGCCGATGTCAGCATCGACGTCGGAGTCATCTTCGAACTCGTTGGTGCCCTCCTCGAGTCCCGGGTTTGCTTCCTCAGCGTCGAGACGATCGAGGCCCTTCGAGCCTGCAGGTTCGAATGGCGACTCGTACCAAGCTTCGTGGTCGAAACCGAGCCGGACGTATCGGTGAGGGGAGACCGACCGCTGGACGTATTGCCAGAGCTCGTAGAGGATCGGTGACGAAAGCCACAGGCGGTCCAGCCATGGGTTGGGGTCGACCACTTGCCGGACCCAACGGTCGCTCTCCTGGACTGCCATTGTCGTGTAGAACACGGGATGGCGGTTGTCGATCGCCTCAAGGAGTCCCACTACGTGTTGTTGATGAACGGCGTCGTGGACGCGAAACATTGTGTCGTCGAGCCGATCCAGGCGAACCCGTCCGCGGAAGATCTCGCTCAGCTCCGGCATAACCGCGCCGTGACCGACAGTTTCGAGCATGTACGTCTTAACCAGCTTCCGCGTCGCCCGTTGCTGCTCCAGTTCTTCGACCGTTGGGAATGCGTAGCCTTCGAGAAAGTCGATGTAGTCGTCCCTCGTCGCGAGCGTCGGCAGAAACCCTATGTCAGTCTTCATGGTTCAACCATCGTACGGTGGCGGTGTGACGCGCGCGCCCTCCGGCCAGCCGGAGTCGTGTGGTAGGCCGCAGTCCCATCATCGTTTGCCGAACACCGTGTCACCGAACGTAGCTGCCGCGTCGGCCTGCATGCCGGGGAGGACGTGTTGGTAGACGGTCATGGTGAACGCTGGGCTGGCGTGACCGAGACGTTCGCTGACGACTTTGATCGGAACACCGGCCTGGATGAGCAGGGTGGCATGGGTGTGGCGGAGATCGTGCAGGCGGATTCTCGGTAGGTCCATTTTGGAGAGCAAGCGTTCGAAGGTTTGGGAGAAGAAGTCGGGGTGGAGGGGTTCACCGTCATGCTGGGCGAAGACGAAGCAGCTGTCGTCGCTTCGTATTCCGGACTGCAGGTGTTGCTCGAGCTGACGTTTCCGCCAGGCTCGTAGCACAGCCAGGGTTCTCGGGTCGAGGTCGATGGTTCGTCGGCTGTGGGCGGTCTTCACGTCCGAGACTTTCTTCCGGTAATCGGGTGCCGTTACGGCCTGGGTGACTGATAGCCGGGCCGTCTCGAAGTCGATGTTCTTCCAGGTGAGTCCGAGCACCTCCCCGCGGCGCATGCCGGTGTTGGCCTTGATGTAGAAGGCCGTATACAGGGCGTGGGTCTCGATCGCTTGGAGGAACCGGCGTAGCTCATCGGCGTTCCAAACCTGCATCTTTGATTGTGCACGCCGCGAGAGTTTGGGTGCGTCGGCGAGTTCGGCGACGTTGCGGGCGACCGTGCCTTTGCGTTGCGCGTCGGCTAACGCTTTGCGGAGGACGGCGTGGACGTTGCGAACTGTCTTGGGGCTTAGGGCGCCGCCTTCAAGGTTGCGTCTCCCGTTGGTGAGAAGTTGGGCGTAGAGGGTGTCGAGGTCTTCGGGAACGAGGCGTTGGAGCGGCATGCTGCCGAGGTAGGGAACGACGTGGAGCTCGATGTTGCGGCGGTAGGACGAGAACGTTGTTTCTCCGAGCTGGGTCTTGCGTGCTGGGAGCCACCGCTCGAGGAGGTACACCCCCAAGGTGATCTTCTCCGGGGCCCGGTAGTCGCCATCGTGATGTCGCTTGACCAGGTCAGCCAGAACCCGTTCCGCTTCTTTCTTTGTGGAGCCGGCTCTATGCCATCGGTGACGCGGCTTGCCGGTTGCTGGGTTGATGCCTTCGTAGATGACCGCGTAGTAGCTGTTGCCCTTCTTGGCGATGTGACCTCTCACGGAGTGCCGGCCTCTGCCGCTTCGCGATCCGACGTGTCATCTGATGTCGCCTGGTGCTCGACGATGCTTCGAAGCCCGTCGAGGACTTCGAGCGCCCTCAGGAGGGTGTCTTCGGCCTGTCCGACGTCACCCAACGTTTGCGTCACGAGCGCCTGGCCGTGCGGCGACTTGATGGTGGTGAGGAGGCGGTGGATCCCAGTGCCGGCCAACCCCATCAAGGCGGTATCGCTGATCCATTGCTGGAGGGCGTCTTCGTAGAGCCTTTTAGTTTCCGACTCGCCGAACAGGATTTTGAGGTAATCGGTGAACTCGAGGCCCTGGCTGGTGCTGTCTGGTACGGATAGTCCTGGGTCTTCCTCCATCGATGGCGGGAGCAGGAACCACAGCACGGGAAGTCGGA
>CAZRID010000235.1:0-5285 GCA_964600055.1 uncultured Acidimicrobiaceae bacterium | reverse complement strand
CTCGTCGAAGGTCTCGGCAACTGGGTCATCGACATGGTGCCGACCCCAATCAAGGAATGGGCGATCTCGACCTTCGGCACCAATGACAAACTGGTCCTGCTCATCAGCATCACCGTGGTCACGGTCCTCTTCGGGGCGCTGGTCGGCGTCCTGTCCCGCCATCGATTCGGGATAGCCATCGCCTCCTTCGTCGGTTTCGCTGTCGTGGCCGCCCTGGCCGCGACCAACGATCCAAGCGTCTCCTTGGGGACAGCGATCATCCCGGCCGGCCTGGCCGCCATAACCGGTCTGGCCAGTCTCCAGTGGCTCTATGGCCTCACCCGCCAACCGCCCGAGGGCGCCGCCCCACCGACATCGGATGCCGCCGACATCTCGCGCCGCAATGTCATTCTCGGAGTCGGGGCGATCCTGGGGCTGGCCGCCGTCTCTGCCGGCGTAGGCAGAAACCTCTTGGATCGGGCCAAGCGCACAGTGGCGGGGAGGGCCGATGTCGTCTTGCCGGCCGCGGCAGAAGCCCTGCCCGCTGTCTCCCAGGCGGCCGAGCTCGGGCTGCCGGATCTCAGCACGGTGATCACGCCCAATGTGAGCTTCTATCGGATCGACACCGCCTTCTCCGTCCCCCGGGTCGACATCCAGGACTGGGCGCTGACGATCGAGGGAATGGTCGACCGGCCCTACTCGATCTCATACGTCGATCTCCTCGACATGCGAATGGTCGAGCGGGATGTGACCCTCTCCTGCGTGTCGAACGAGGTCGGTGGCGACCTGGTCGGGAACGCGAGGTGGCTGGGCGTGCCTTTGACCGAGGTCCTGGACCGGGCCGGGGTCCAGTCGGGGGCAGAGCAGCTGGTCGGGCGCTCGGTCGATGACTTCACGGTTGGCTTCCCGGTCGAAGCCGTCTACGACGGCAGGGAGGCGCTGGTGGCGGTAGGCATGAACGGTGACCCTCTCCCATTGGAGCACGGTTTCCCGGCACGTCTGGTCGTTGCCGGTCTCTACGGGTACGTGTCGGCCACGAAATGGCTTTCGTCTCTTGAGCTGACCGGCTGGGACGAGTTCGACGCCTACTGGGTTCCTCGGGGCTGGTCCAAGGAAGCGCCGATCAAGACCCAGAGCCGTATCGACACCCCACGGTCATCTCAACAGATCGAGCCCGGCCCGCGTCAGGTAGCAGGGGTGGCCTGGGCCCCGACCCGTGGGATCTCCAAGGTGGAGGTCCAACTCGGCGAGGGCGCCGACTGGATCGAGGCCGAGCTCTCCGAGCCGCTGTCGGAGAACACCTGGCTGCAATGGGCCGTGGAGTGGGATGCCCCGGCTGGCACCCAGGAGCTCCGGGTGCGGGCGACCGACGGCGAGGGACACCTGCAGACTGATGAGATTGTCCCGCCGGCCCCTAACGGCGCCAGCGGCTGGCACACCATCCACGTCGACGTCGGCTGAGCCCTTGGTTTCGGTTAGATCGCGACACTCGCACGTCGGCCGCGTCAGGCTCTAAGGCTTTCTAAGACGATGGTTAGAATACCAAGCAGGGTAGGAACTGTCTTTCTACGGACGTAAGTTGCCTCCTTAGAAAGCTACAGACTCCACGAGCCGCATCTGTCATGTTGAAACGCGACAATCCCTATACGCCCAGGTGCCGGGAGACGCCCGGCCGTACTCGCTGGTCGAGACTCCGACATCGAAAACTTCCATGGAGTCATTGACAAGCTCAGTTCAGGAGGCCATGACCGCAGCGTTGTCTACACGGGTCTGCGTGGCGTCGGAAAGACCGTTGTCCTGATGGAGTTCGATGTCCTCGCATCTGACGCCGGTTGGTTTACGACCGATGTCCATGAGGTCGGGTCGGCGCCGGACTTCCGAGCGCTGTTCACCACCATGGCAATGAGAATCTTGCGCAGCATGAGCCGACGGCATCGAAACAAAGCTCGCGTCCAGCGAGCTCTTCGAGTTCTGAAGGCATTCAGCGTCTCCCTCCCCGCAAGCCTCGTACAGATAAAGCTGGAGATTGAGCCGCTCGCCGGCACGGCCGACTCGGGAGACCCAGAACAGGACCTTGCGGAGCTGATGGTCGAGATCGGGGAGACGGCGGCAGAAGGGGAGACGGGTGCCCTCTTCGTCATCGACGAGATGCAGCAGCTCGATGAGTCGGCGTTGGGAGCCATATGCCTGGCCCTCCAGGCTGTCAGCCGAAAAGGGCTTCCTGTGGCTCTCGTCGGAGCAGGGCTACCCGACCTGAGAAAGAAGCTGTTGGCCGCAAAGCCCTACGCGGATCGCCTGTTCACGTATCGAGAACTCGATGGTCTTTCCGACGGAGCGGCCGCGCAGGCTCTCAGAGCGCCTGCCGCGCGGCTTGGGATTGAGTACGAGGAGGGCGCGGTCACGCACATACTCGAGCAGTCGGCAGGGTATCCATATTTCCTCCAGGTCTTCGGACAGGAGGTATGGGACTCAGCCGACGGGGAACTCATCACCTTGGACGACGCAGTGGCTGTTTCGGAGGCATTCAACGAGACTCTGGCGCGCAGCTTCTTCGCACCTCGGTTTGAGCTCGCCACCGACGCCGAGCAGCGTTACCTGATCAGCATGGCCACGCTTCTTAACGGACCGTATCGAACGTCCGATATTGCCCAGCGATACGGGACCGTCGATCAACGCGGCGTCTCGGTTCATCGCGACTCTCTAATACGCAAAGGCCTCATCTGGAGTTCCAAGCGCGGTGAGGTGGACTTCACCGTCCCGCTCTTTGGCGAGTACCTACGTCAGGCCCATCCACCCTCTTGATCCTTGTTCGACCGTCTCGTAATTGGGACGGTCAGGGGTCAGATACGGACAGGGGCCAAATACGGACCTGTGGATCGCAATTACGGAGATCAAACCTGGTCCGTGGCCGAGATGGCCCAGGCCAGGCCCAAGGCCGGGCTGGCGATGGCCAGGCGCAGCACCCAACCTGTGTCGGGGCTCCCGTCGTCGAACCAGTGCCAGGTCATCCCGCCTACGGCCGTGGCCAGTGCGCCCGGCTCGACAGGCCAGTCCATGTCGGCCAGGGCGGTTACCACCCACCACGCAAGAAATCGGCCGGCTGCCGCTCCCCGGCGTCGGCCGTGGGCTCCGCCCGAGGCCGCCGCCCATCCCATCCAGGCCAGAGCATCCGGAACGGAGAGCTTGCCGACACGGGCACGGGGCAAACCCAACGCCGAGATGGCGGTCAGATGATCTCCCTCGACGGCCACTATTTGACTGCGGCCGTTGGACTGGTCGGTCCATGGTTCGACCAGATCGCCCAATGCGCCGCTGGAGTCAGGGTCGTCGATTTCAGTGGCGTTCCCGGGCAGATTGGCCGCGAGCGTTGACGGGACGGGCGGCGATGGGGTTTCCACCTTGTCTCTCTTGTAGGTGGCCAGCGAGTATGTCGGTTCCCAGGGCATGAGCTCGGAGGGCAGGCCTGGAATCACGATGTCGACCCTCTCGCCACGGACCACCCTTTCGGCAGCCACCGTCTCCCGTTCCGGCCCCGGCGTCAGGTGGGGCCCGATCTCGTCCCAGGTCTTGGTACTCGCCGCCACCTCTGGCAGAGGACCAAGGGCGAATCTCGACTGGCCTTCGGACACGACCGGTCCCGCGATCGATGCCGGCGCTTCGAGTGCCAGCCGGTAGCGGATGTGCTCCTCGATGCCCCAGACTTGTTTCCCGCGACTGACAGCCTCGGCACATCGACCCCGGAGTTCGATCAAATCGTCCCAACTCTGTGTGGAGCAGTAGCCGTCGACCACACGCAGAAGTTCGTCGGTGTCGGAAGCTTCGATGGATTCGATGGCACGTGGGCTGATCATGGGTTGGACCCGGTACGGACCGGGAGATCCCGGCGCGACCAATCGGAGAACGACCCGATATAGACCTCGGGCATCGGCCGTCCGGCGATGACCAGAGCGAGCGCGGCGTGGCAGGCGTTCACCCCGCTTCCGCAGGACACGACACCATCATCGGGGAAGTCGCGGTACCAATGGGCCAGCTCCCGGCCGCTGCGAAACCGACCTTTGTCCAGGCTGCCCGCCAGCGGGTAGTTCACCGCGCCCGGTATGTGACCGGCCTTGGAGTCGACCGGCTCGGTATCACCTCCATACCTTTCTGGAGCCCGAACGTCGGCCAGGGCTCGTCCCTCGAGCTGGTCGTACCGGACAACACCGGTGAACCCGGCCACATCGGGATAGGTGGTGGCGGTTGGTGTGACCTGCCCGGTTTGGAGCGGATAGCCCTCATCGACCCAGGCATGGAGACCGCCATCGAGCACCCGCGCCCCTCGGTGCCCGATCGACTCCAGCATCCACCACATTCGTGCCGCCACCGCACCGGCCATGTCGTCGTAGACGACGACTTCGTCGTGGCGGTCGATGCCAAACCGCCCCAGGGTGGCCACAAACTCGGAGATCGGTGGGAGAGGATGCCGCCCGTCGCCCTCACTCGCAGCCAGGTCGCGGTCGAGGTCGACGAAGACGGCTCCCGGGATATGGCCCTTCACATAGGCATCGACGCCGTGGCCGGGATCGGTGAGCGCCCAGCGCATGTCGAACAACTTGACCGACTCGAAACGCTGACTCAGCTCGCCGATGGTGATCAAAGGGCTCACGTGGGCTCATTCAACTGTCTCTCGCTGCCGAGGAGGAACAAGACCGTGGTTAGTTATAGAACATTGGCGTAAGATTGCCACCAATGTTGATCCGCATCGACCCTGGATCCGACCAGCCGATCTATCTGCAGATCGCGGCGGCCATCGAGAGTCAGATCGAGGAGGGCGCCCTGCAGGCAGGCGACCGGCTTCCCTCGGCCCGGTCGCTGTCGTCGTCGCTCGGGATCAACATGCACACCGTGCTCAAGGCCTACGCCCATCTTCGAGAAAGCTCGAGAGTGGTGATGCGTCGGGGGCGGGGCGGGGTGGTTGTGCGCGACAGCCCCGATATCGAGAAGGTCGCCCGTCAACTGGTGTCCGCTGCCCGGAGTCAGGGCATAACCAGGGTCGAGCTGGGCGAGTTGATCGAGGAGGTGTGGGCTTGAGACGATGGGGCCTGCTCCTGGCCTGGGCCTTGGCCATGCTCGTGATCGGGCTCGTCCCGCTGGTCATCGGATGGGGCAATGTCCCCGATCCGGTGGCGAGCCATTGGGGTGTGAGCGGGGTTGCGGACGGGAGCATGCCACTCGTCGTGGTCCCGCTCGTGATGGTCGGTCTGATCGGGATCGGGCTCTTGACTACCTCGCTGTTCCGTGTGGAGGGAGAGCCGACTGCGGAGGCG
>CAZRID010000234.1:0-5311 GCA_964600055.1 uncultured Acidimicrobiaceae bacterium | reverse complement strand
TCCGTGAGCGCATGGAGAAGACCGGAGAGCGGTACGGCGCCGCCCGCCGTGTCCTGGTCGAACAGGCCTCTGACGGAAAGGGGCGAACCTGGGTGGCCGTGCCCGAGATGAGCGACGACACACTGCGAGTTGCCACCGGCCGAGGCTGGGACGAGTGGTGCGACATCATCGACGCCTGGGAAGGGCATGGTGGAGGCCACACCGCAATTGCGACTTATGTCAAGGAGGAGCAAGGCGTCGACGGTTGGTGGTCCCAGACCGTAACCGTGGGATACGAACGGATCACCGGGCTCAGACTCCCCTACCAGCAACCGGACGGCACTTTCACCGCCAGCAAGTCGCGAACGGTCACCACAGACGCCGCCGCTTTGCGAGAGATGCTCCTGGATGAGGACGACCGGGGCGACCTATTCCCCGGTGTCGCGAATGAGCTTCGGTCGCGACGTACCTCGAAGGTGATCCGGGTCGCCATCGGCCCCGGGACAGCACAAATCGCCATCGACCCGCAAGCGGACGGGAAGGTCAAGGTCGGCATCGCCCATGAGCGGCTGCCCTCACTCGAGGATGTGGACGAGTGGAAGAACTATTGGACGGAGTGGCTCGACGCGATCGACGAGAGCTGACCAGTGCGGGGTAGCGTCTGGATCGCCATGAGCATTCGGCTTACTTCGCTGAGTCGCCCCCCTCCCAATTGCTGTCTTGCCCACGTGGTGACGAACAGGACGATCAGATAGCGAGGCTCTGCGCCGGGACTTTCTTCTGTGGGTCGACGAAGGGCAGTGCAGCAGCCACGGCTGTCAACTCGGCACCATCCTCGGTAACCACTTCGAGCCGGTTGCCCGGCGTCGAGAGCTCGATCGGGATCCACATGTAGCCAATGTTCTGCTCGAGCCCTGGTGACCAGACCGCGTCCGTGACGCGACCAACCTGCCGACCGCCTGAGAAGACCGGCCAGACCTCCGACAACTCCGCTCTCAGCTGGTCACCTTCGAGGAACATCCCCACCAGCTTGCGGTCGACACCTGTCTTCCGGAGACGCTCCAGTGCATCTTTGCCCAGATAGTCCTGGTCTTGTGGCTCCACCAGTCGCTCCATGCCACTGATGTGGAACGGTGTGTCATCGAGGGTCATGTCGGACCCGTAGTTGAAGATCCCGGCTTCTATCCGGCGCGCCTCGCATGGAGCGATAGGGCGAATACCGAATTCCTCACCCGCGGCTGCCACCGCGTCCCACAGGGCAGAGCCCTCTCTTCGGTCCAGCACGTTGACTTCGAACCCCGGGATCGCCGTCCAGCCCGTGCGGCTGATCACAACAGGGATGCCGTTGATTTCGAACTCCCCCAACCAGTAATACTTGAGGTCATAGATGCTCGGGCCTACCAGCTTCTCCATGGTCCTCGCTGCCAGTGGTCCCTGAACCTGCATCGGGTGAACATCGGGCAAGGTCACGTCGGCATCGAATCGCCCGGCGGCCACCCCGAGGGCGTATAGCCCGGCGTCCGAGTCGGCCAACTGCATCCACCATCGGTCCTCGCCAATGTGCAGCAGAACCGGGTCGTTGACGATGCCCCCATCTGGGGCAATGACCGGCATGTACTTTCCCTGCCCGACTGCGCAGCGAGTGAGATCACGACAGGTGATGTAGTCGATGAGACGATCGGCGTCGGGGCCGCTCACCTCCACGGTCCGCTCCACTCCAACGTCCCACATCGTCACCCCGTTGACGAGGGCCCAGTACTCGATGTCCGGGTCGTCGAAGTACGCGGGCAGGTACATGTGGTTGTAGATGTCGTATGCCGTGCAGCCGGCGGCCAGCGTCGACTTGAAGAATGGCGATTGTCGATACCAGGGACCGAAATAGAGCGTGCTGCTCTTCTCCAGCATCTCACGACGTTCGTTGGCCACCGGACTCCTCCTCGTCAACTGAACAGCCGTTCAACCTTATCGAACGCTCCGGACGGCAGCGGCTGCCAATGATTTCCGGTTGCGGGCGAAGCAGCGCCCCAACGGGCGGGGTCGTCACCGTGGACCGCTGAACTCCACGAAAGCGTCGAACGCCCGCGGCGCATGCACCGTCCCCGGGCCACCGCTCATCATCACTGCAACCCCCAACGCCTCGGCTACTTCCTCGGCGGTCGCATTTTGCCGGGCTGCTCCTCGGGCGTGCGAGGCCATGCAGCCGTCACACTGCTTGGTAACCGAGATAGCGAGCGCTATCAGCTCCTTGGTCTTGGCGTCCAGTGCGCCGGCGGTGATCACCGCCTTGTGCATCGCGCCGTACGCCTCGAAGACCCCCGGAATGTGCCCGCGCAGCGCCCGGGTTGGCTCCTTCAGCTCGTCGAGTATCTCTTTGCCGTGTCCCATCTCGGCCTCCATTGTCGTCGAGTGCGCTTCGGTCGCGCCATCACTTCACACAGTCTGTCCGACGGTTTGGCCGGCTCGGAGACGGCCGACAACTGCTGCGACACCGATCGCCATCAACCAAATATCGGTCGTGGTGAGCCCGAGTCGCTGGAACAGCCCCGATGTCGAGTCCCCGAGCGAGGCCCAAAGACAGATGATTGTGACCAGGCCCACTGTCAGCGAGACCACCGACAACGAGAGGAGACCTCGTCTTCGGAACGTCAATGCGGCCAGGGGCCCGGCCGCCGCAAGGGTCAGATAGATAAGAAGGGCAAACCCGCCATGCAGGAAGTCGCTGTTCGATGAACGATCGACCGGGGTGAGCATCACCCCGAGCGTGAAGAGCGCGCTGAGGCCAAGAGCTATGGCAGCCGGCTTGCCGATGAGCTTCCGGAGCGGCCAGGCCGAGATCCCCACCCCGACCCCGAAGACGGCAAACCCGAGCGTCATCAGCACCCGTGTGGGCGCCTCGACACCGGCCAGGTCGCTGATGTGGGATTCGAGTGGCGAATAGCCGACGGTGATGAAGCCGGCGATCACCCAGGCAGTGATGAAGAGGCCGGGTCCCCAGATGGCCCCGGCCACAAGCCAATGGTCGCGTTGTGTAGATATCGGCGCATCTAACCAGCCACTTGGTTCTGGCGGTGTCGTCGCTCATCTCCTCCTGACTCTGCTTCGATCCCGATATCGGTGGCCTTGATCGCCACCCAAACCTCGGCACCTTCGGTCAGCCCTAGCGCTTCGGTTGCGTCGAGGGTTATCTCGACGGTCAGCGGCAGAGGTGGGCCCGTTCGCAGTCGGACCCTCTCACCCAATCGTTCGATCAGATCGATCTTGGTAGGCCAGGTGTTGCGAGGACTTCCTTCTGGTTGCCGACGATGGACTGAGATGGCGTTGGGGCGGATCGTCGCCAGAACCTCGCCTTCGACATCTGCCGCGATGTGGAGGTAATGATCATCCAGGGCAACCCGCCCGTTGGCAGCGACTCCGATGAACAGGTTGGACCCGGCCAGGTCCGCAACATAGGGAGTGCGAGGTCGAAGACGGATGTCGTCAGCCGATCCCGACTGGGTCACGGTCCCGTTCTCGATCACGTGGATCTCCTCGGCGAGCAGAAACGCCTCGGTCGGGTCATGAGTGATCACCAGCCGGGGACCCGGGAATCCGCCCAGATGGTCAGCGAGAGTGCGGCGGAGTTGGACCCGGGTAGTGACATCGAGTGCCGATAGGGGCTCATCGAGGAGCAGTAGGTCGGGTTCGGTGATCAGGGCTCGGGCCAGTGCCACCCGCTGCGCTTGACCCCCTGACAGCTGACCCGGTTTGCGCCGCTCCATCCCGGCGAGTCCCAAGCGTTGCATCCATTCCCCTGCACGGCGGACCGACTCGTCACGACCCACCCGGCGACTTCGGAGCCCGAACGCCACGTTGTCGATCGCGGTCAGGTGTGGGAAGAGGAGATACTCCTGAAAGACGACCCCGACCTTGCGCTCCTCCGGCGGGACGTAAACACCCGAATCCGGGGCGTCGAGGGTCACTCCATCAAGGGCGATGTGCCCGGCGTCGACCGGAAGCAGCCCGGCTAGTGCAGCGACTGCGGTCGACTTTCCGGCACCGTTGGGCCCGAGCAAGGCCACAGTCTTTCCAGGCGGTATCGAGATCGATAACTGGAGGCGGAACTCCTCCCCCCGGCCAACCTGGAAGGCCGCTTCCAGTCCGGCGCCGCCTAGAGGACTTTCCACCAGCGCTCCCTCAGGGCGATCAATACGATCAGCGAGACAGCCACCATGACCAGGCTGAGGGCAACCGCGGTGTCGCGGTCGCTCTCCAACGCCACAAACACCGCCAGAGGCAACGTCTGGGTACGTCCCTGAAGGTTGCCGGCGAAGGTAATGGTGGCGCCGAACTCTCCAAAGGCGCGGGCCCAGGTCAGAACCATTCCTGCGATCAAAGAGGGCCCGATCATCGGCAATGTGACCCGCCGCAGGACACTCCAGCGACTGGCTCCGAGGGTGGAGGCGGCACCCTCGAACCGTTGATCGAGATTGCGGAGGGCACCCTCGACGGTGATCACCAGGAACGGCATCGCCACAAAGGTGTTGGCGACGACGACTCCCCAGGTTGAGAAAGGGAGCAACAACCCTGTTGCCTGGTTGAGCGGCTCACCGACCAAACCACGCCGGCCCAGGGCGAACAACAGGGCGGCGCCGCCTACAACCGGCGGCAAGACCAGCGGCAGTGTCACCAACCCGCGGACAACCGACTGGCCCCGGAACTCGACCCGGGCCATCAACCAGGCCAGCGGCACGCCGACCACGACTGCGATCAAAGTTGCAGCCAGCGAGGTGACCAACGACAGCCGGAGGGCGTCGGTGACCACATCTCGCGCCAGAAGCTCCGGTAGGTCGCTCCAGGGTGTGCGAGCCAGGAGGCCGACCAACGGCACTACGAACACTGCCAATCCGAGGCAGCCCAAGACGATCAAGAGGGCAGGAGGTCGACGAACCGAGCGACGCCCCCCCGACCTTGTGGTGTTCAAGGTGAGGAGAAACCGTAGCTAGTGAGGATTGCCTGACCTGCTGCGGACAGGACGAAGTCAACGAAGGCGGCGGCAGGATCGGGGTTGGGAGCGTTGACCAGGGCTGATATCGGATAGTCAGCAACGACGTTGACATCGTTGGGGATGTCCACCCCCTCCACCGCACCCGCCGTGGAGAGCACGTCGGTCACATAGGTGATCCCGGCGTCCAGCTCTCCGGCCTCGATCTTGGTCAGCAGGGCCCGAACGTCAGGCTCGTCGGTGTCGATGGACGGTGTCACCCCTGCGTTCTCCAATGCGGTGCGGGCGAAGTCTCCGCAAGGCACATCCTCGGCGCACAACCCGATCAGCAGTTCCTCGTTCGCAAAGTCC
>CAZRID010000233.1:0-5336 GCA_964600055.1 uncultured Acidimicrobiaceae bacterium | reverse complement strand
CTTCGAGGTACTCCGTCGTGACCTCGGGCTCTGCAGCCTCCACCAGCGGAAGTTGTCCCACCCTCTCGACGGTCCTGCCCGCATCCGCCAATCGGACGGCAGTCTCTACGGCGTCGATCTGGGTGCCGTTGATGCCAGGGACGATCGAGATGCTGTCCCCCGATATGTCAAAGACGGCGTTCACCGGTTCCGCCTCCACCTGGTCTCGGATCGCGTCGAGGATGCCGTCGACGGTCTCGGTGTCGAAGGAGTTGACGATTCGGGCCTCGCCTTCGGTGATTGTCTCCGACCGGAATGCTTCGGTTAGTTGGTCGACTGTGAACTCGGCCTCGGTGTCTTCGTGGCTGAGCCGGATCGGGCCGGAGAGCATCGTTTCGGCCTGGGCCACGGCCCGGTCGACGTCCTGTTCGGTCAGCGTGGGGACGATGGTTATGGTCGGGATGGTGGTTCGGTCGGGCTGGAGGGCGAGCAATGTGGCCTCGACAATCGCGGCGGCCGCGGGGCGGTCGACACCGGTCCCGACTTGTGGATAGAGGGCTACAGGTTGTCCCTCCTCGAGACCCACTCCGCCCGGGCTGGTGGGGAGGGCAATAACCTCGGCGTCCCACATCTCGAAGACCTCGTCGATCGCCAGGTCGTCGATCGACCCCCGGACCGGTATTTGAACGGTGTCGAAGATGTGGGTCAGCCACCAACTGAACTCGGAGATGATGTTCCCACCGCGTCCGACCGTGAGGGCTTCGTCGGTGATTGCCTGCTCATCGATGTCGAGCCCGGCTTCGGGAGGGTCGAGACTGACGAACTTCCCTTCGATGTTGAACACGGCGGGGCGACCGAGGTAGTCCTCCTCGACCACGAGGAGGGCGGTCAGGGTCCGCTCTTCGTCGAGCCCACCGATGGGAGTCCCGGCCACATCGACCCGCCCCATGACCTCGCCGCGGGAGGCGTATCTGGTGATCCCATAGGCCGCCAGAAGGAACAAGAGGACGGCGCCCAGCGCCACGGCGAGCGCGTTAAGCGAGATATTGCGTACGGACAGGTGCTTGTTCATCGCCAGGTCGCCCCAAATCGACCTTGTGCCAGGTCGGCGGATAGTAACGAGACCAAGGCGATTATCAGAAGTGCGGGCCCGGGCATGTCTACGCTCGATCTCAGTGACAATTCAGTTCCCTCCCGTGGTCGAGGGCGACGCCATCAGGGTCTCCGCATCAACGTATGTCACGTACAAGAAGTGCCCGGGGCAGGCCGGTGCCCGTCTTCAGGGGATCTACGGCCCGGACAGCAGACCGGCTTTTCTCGGAAGTCTTGCCCATCGCATCTTCAGCCGGCACCTGACGTCCGGGCCGATTACGTCGGAGGACTTCGTCCAGGCCTGTCGTGAGGAGATCGGGGACTCCACCCTCAACAACAAGCTGGCCGGTCTCGAGATGCGCCCGTCCGCCCTGGCGGCGATCATCGAAGAGGTCCGTGGGCTGTATGAGCGGTTCACGAATCTGCCCACTGAGGGGTTCGAAGGCTCGGAATACTCGATCGAGACGACCCCGGCCGAGGGCGTGGATCTAGTCGGAACCGTTGACGCCGTGTATCGGGAGGATCTGGGCGGCCATCGACTGGTCGACTGGAAAACCGGCGAGCTGGGAGAGCCGGAGGACCAGCTCATGTTCTACGCCCTGCTCTGGCTTCTCAACAGTGGGGAGTTGCCGGCATACGTCGAGGCGGTGTCGGTCAGAACCGGGGAGCGTTATCACACGGTTCCCTCATCCGCAGACATGCAACAGGTGGTCGCGGACCTGGGGGAGATGATCAACCGGATCCGCAGCGCCTGGGCATCAGGCGACGACCTGGAGCGCCGCGGCGGCCCGTGGTGTCACTTCTGCCCCATTCTCGAGGACTGCGACGAGGGAAAGTCAGCAGAGGCGCTGCTCGAGTGAGCAACGCCTCTGCATCTCAACCGGTCAGCAGCAGGAACTGCCTCCGCCGCCGCAGCAGCCACCGGTTTCGTCGGTGAGAAGGATCATCAGGTCTCCTTTCAGATCGATGACCTTCGATGTATTGATAATGATCGATGTATTGACTATTGTCAATATGAATGGAGTGCTGTACACCCGTTTTTGCCGGTGTCATGGAGGCAGATGACGCCGTTCAGACCGCCGAGTTGCTCGCCGCCCTTGCCGACCCGATGCGTCTGAGGATTGTGTCGTTGCTCGCTGCTGCTCCCGGTGGAGCGGCATGCGGGTGTGAGCTCGAAGACCCACTTGGGTTGGCCCAACCGACGGTTTCTCACCATCTCCGGATTCTGCGCGAGGCCGGGTTGATCGTTGGCGAGCGACGTGGCCGGTGGGTCCACTACAGCGTCGTTCCCGAGCGATTGGCCGAGATCAGGGACGCACTGAGCCCACGGGTGCCCGAGTTGGTCTGAGGCCTGCATCGTTTTCGCGCGCTGATCTCGACCTCCAGGTCGAGATCAGCGCACGAAAAGGGGTGGTGCTTCGGTGCTTCAGCGCTTCAGTCCCCCAGCAGCTCCAACAACTTGGTCACTGTGTTCCAGTTGCGGGCTGTGCCCGTGACCCCGAGCTTGCGCTCGAAATAGTCGAGCGAGAGCTTGGATCGCCCCGATCCGTTCGGGTAGTGCAGGTAGATCTCCTTCCCGGAGACCGCGAATCGGTCCGGTGGTGATCGGTCCGGGTCGAGATCCGCCACCTTCTCTGCAGCGGGAGCCGACTCGAGAAAGATGGCGTGCAGGCTGGACGGCTTCATCGCCGGCTTCAGCAACGGGTTTCGAGCAATGATCTCCCCAAGCTCCTTGCGGGTGCGGGTGATGACATGAACCGTCAGCCCGAACCGTTCCTCGATGGCCTGCTCCAGCGTCTTCGCCAGCTGCTTCGGACCCGAGACTGGCGTGATCAGGAGATTCCCGCTCTGGATATGGGTCCGGACATCGGGGAAACCTGCATCGGAAAGGGTCGACCGGAGCTCGGTCATGGAGAGTTGGGAGCGGCCGCCGACGTTGATCCCCCGGATCAGGGCTACGACCGGCACACCTGGCTCAGCCATCGAGCTCCGATTCATAATGCCTTGCCCCAGGGCCACGCGGCGCTCGAAGCCCGCGGAGCTCCCAGTCACCGCCGAGGGCGGTCGAAACCACCTCTTCCGAGTCGCTGGGCTGGGCTCCGACATCGGTCCGGACCGGGGTCGGGTCTTCGACGATGGTGTTGGTCAACGCCCCGAGGCCTTCCACCTCGACGGTGACGACATCGCCCGGGTCAACCGGCCGTGACCCGGCCGGTGTCCCACTCAAGATGATGTCCCCGGCAAGCAGGGTGATCGTCCTTGCCAGGTCGGCCACGAGATAGGCCATGTCCCACTCCATCTCGCCGGTGTCCCCCTCCTGCCGGACGTCGCCATTGACGGTGGTGCGGATCATCTTTTCCCGGTGGTCCCATCCGGTGACCAACCCTGGCCCCACCGGGCACAGGGTGTCCGAGCCCTTGACCCGGAGCATCGAGCCGGCGTCGGTGTCACGGAAGTCGTGGAGCCCGTAGTCGTTGGCGATGGTGTACCCGGCGATATAGGCCTCGGCATCGGAGGGCGCCACGTTCCTGCAGGTCTTCCCGATGACGATGGCGATCTCGCCTTCGAAATTGAGGTACTTGCAGCCGACCGGTCTCATGACATTGCCTTCGTGGGCATTGAGGGCAGTGGTCGGCTTGTGAAAGTAGGTCGGGGCGGAAGGGAGCTTGGTCATGAACTCCTCGACCCGGCTGCGGTAGTTGAGATGGACCGCGATGATCTTCGATGGTTCCACCGGTGGAAGATGGATCGCCTTGTCTCTTGGAACCCGTCGCCCTTCTGGCGAAACGAGGTCGTCCCCATCCCTCACGACTTCGGTGGCGACACCGTCGAGGAGGATTCTGCGGTACTCGGTCATCTGTTCACCACGCTACCCATGACCCGACTGCGATTATGTTCGCTTCCTAACGAACTCATGTCATTGAACAAGCTGCACGCGGACCTGGGTGAGATCGATGCCGACATCACCTCGCATGACACCTACGTGCAATGTGTGCCGCACCTCGCCTTGGCCCATCTCCGTCGGGAAGAGCCGGTGGCCTGGGTCGAGGAAGAAAGCGACGGCGCAGGCTTCTGGGCACTGACCAAGCACGCCGACATCTCGATGGTCAGTCGTGACTACGGGCGGTTCACCGCCTCACGCGGAATCCGGATAGAGCAGATGGCGCCCGACGAGTTGGAGGCGCGGCGGACGATGATGGAGTTCGACCCTCCGGAGCACGCCCGTCTCCGGCGTCTGGTCCAACCCGGTTTCACCCCCAAGGTGGTTGCCACCTACGAGGCCGCATTCCGCATCCTGGCAGGACAAGTCCTGGACGCGGTGTTGCCTCTCGGCGAGTTCGACTTCGTCACCGAGATCGCAAGGGAGCTACCGATCAGGTTGCTCTGTCGTCTGCTCGGGGTGCCCGAGTCCGATGCCGGCCGACTCGTCGCCTGGGGGGATCAGATGATCTCCAACGCGGACCCCGAGTACACCCCCGTGGTGATCGACAAGGTGGACAGTGAGGAGTACCGGCTGTTGCCCTTTCGCTCCCCGGCCGCCCTCGAGGTGTTCCTTTACGCCGAGGAGGTCGCTTTCGAACGACGCAATCACCCGTCCGACGACATCATCACCGTTCTCCTCACCGCAGAGCCCGACGGCCAGCCGCTGACCGACCTCGAGTTCAAGAACTTCTTCACCTTGATGATGGTGGCGGGCAACGAGACGACCAGGCACACGATCAGTCACGGGCTCACCTATCTGGTGAATCACCCCGACCAGATGGAACAGCTTCGCGACGACCCAGAAGGATTGTCTGTCAGCGCTACCGAGGAGATCCTGCGCGCCTCATCCGTGACCATGCACTTCCGGCGCACCGCCACCGAGGACGTCGAGGTGCGAGGGCGGAGGATCAAGACAGGGGACAAGGTGGTCATGTGGTACCCCTCGGCCAACTATGACGAGGAAGTCTTCGAAGACCCGTTTCGCTTCGATATCAGGAGAAAGCCAAACGATCACCTGGCCTTCGGCACCGGTCGTCACGTCTGTCTCGGCGCATCACTGGCCCGGCTCGAGGTGAGGGTGGTGTTCGAGGAACTGCTGAAGCGGGTGTTGTCGGTGGAGTTGACCGGGGAGCCCGACCGGCTCCGCTCCAACTTCATCAACGGGATCAAACACCTCCCGGTGCGGGTGACCCTGGCCTGAGCAAAGGTGCCTGACTACCGCTCCTAGATGTGCCTGATTGAGACTGGGGGCGCGTTGCGGGTGTTCCCGTAGCGTCGAGGTG
>CAZRID010000232.1:0-5344 GCA_964600055.1 uncultured Acidimicrobiaceae bacterium | reverse complement strand
TTATCAAGGATTCGATCGACTCGATTGGTCACCAGATTGTGACCGATGAATCGAGGGACTCGGATTCCTTGCGCCTCACTGAGGGTGTTGGGCATGCCAGGTCGACGTTGAGGCTATTGCAGCGATTGATCCGATCCACCCTTCGGGTGATGCCACGGGGGCACTTGGTTCTTCTCCGTCTATCCGCAGTCCTGATGCTGATGTCCTCGATGCTTCTGGTCACAGCGCCGGCGAGTTTGGGTAAGGGCATTCAGGCACAGGATTCCCCCTATCTACCCGAGACGCCTCCGCGGTCGGACAGCACTTCGCTCCTGCAGCCACTCTCACAACTCCCCTACTGGGCTCAAGCCGCACTCTTCTCAGCCTTAACGGCGGTGATCTCATTCGTTCTGATCGAGGCAATCCGCGTGGCCCGATCACGCCGGCAGGAGCGATCCATTACCAGACGACATCAACGTTGACTGCTGACACGAGCATGACGCCTGGAATCAAGACGGGCTCGCGCTCGCTGCCGAGGACCGACGGGGAACATGTCGTCGACGTGTCCATCATCATGCCCTGCCTCAATGAGGCGATCGCATTGCCTTGGTGTATCGACGAGGCGTTGGTGGCAATCGCCGAGATGGGTGTCTCCGGCGAGGTCATCGTCGTTGATAATGGCTCCATTGATGGTTCCTCAGAGATCGCACGACGAGCCGGGGCTCGAGTGGTGCAGGAACCGAAACGTGGCTACGGCAACGCCTGTAGACGGGGTTTCGCCGAGGCGCGTGGCCGTTTTCTCGTAATGGGTGATGCCGACGGAACCTATGGTTTCAATGCGCTCCCGGGATTCATCGTCCCGCTGCTCGATGGTGCCGACATGGTCATGGGCACACGACTGCGAGGGTCGATTGAGGTGGATGCGATGCCGTGGCTCCATCGCCACGTCGGCAACCCGCTGTTGACGAGAATCCTGAATCTGCTGTTCTCTCCCGGAGTCTCTGACGCGCACTGCGGTCTCCGATCCATCACACGCGAGAGTTATGGCGAGCTCAGGCTCGGCTCTACAGGCATGGAGTTCGCGTCGGAGCTGTTGATCGCGGCCAGCCGGACGGGTTTTCGCATCGTGGAGGTCCCGATTCGATACCGCCGCCGGGCCGGTGGTGAGCCGAAGCTGAGGACATTCCGCGACGGCTGGCGTCACCTGCGGCTGATGATCGCCTACGCCGTTCCCCGCTCCGAGCGGCATGCGGCTCTCTCTCGCCAGGTTGCAATCGCAAGCTCCAACGGTGTCGCTCGAGTCCGATCATGGCAAGAGGATTGATTGCTATCTCATTTAGAGCTGACCCTTGAGAATCGCATACATCTATGACCTCGTCTATCCCTTCTCCAAGGGCGGGGTCGAACGGCGGGTTTCCGATCTGGCACGGGGCCTCGCAGCACGAGGGCACGAAGTTCACATCTTCGGGACGAAGCAGTGGCCGGGCCCCGATCTGTTCACCCGGGACGGAATCATCACACACGGCGTTCGTTCCACTTCTCGGACTCACTCCAGGAGGGGCCGACGGTCCATCTGGCAGGCGCTCTCATTCGCAATACAGGTGGTCCGGAGCCTTCGAGGCGAGAGATTCGACGTGGTCGACGTGCAGTCGATGTCCCCGTTGAGCTGTTTGACGGCCCTCATGCTGTTTCGCTTGTCCGGCACACCTGTCGTCGTGACCTGGCATGAGGTGTGGGGGAGATACTGGCGCCACTACATGGGTCCGATCGGCTATCTGGGAATGGGGGCAGAGATCGCCATGGCCAAGTGGGGTCACTCCCATGTTGCGGTCTCCAGGACGACCGCAGCGAGAGTCCGAGCACTCGGAGCCGACGATGTGTCGGTGATCGCCGGGGGAGTCGATGTCAGCGAGATCGCGCAAGCAGAGCCGGCGTGGCCGCCAACCGATGTCATCTACATCGGGCGGTTGGATCATCACAAGAACGTCGCGGCTCTGATCGACGCCGCAAGGCTCCTGCGCCGGCAGGGGCTCGAGCCCACGATCTCCATCGTGGGCGATGGTCCGTGTCGTGACTCCCTCGAGAAGAGAGCGCGAGATCTGGCCAATGTCCGATTTCTGGGAACGATTGAATCCCACGAAAGCATCTGGCCGTTGCTCAAGTCGTCCCGGTTGTTCGTCACACCGTCCATCCGAGAGGGCTTCGGATTGGCCGTTCTCGAGGCACTCGGGTGTGGTGTCCCGGCTCTCATCGTGAGCCATCCGGACAACGCAGCCACGGAGCTCATCGACTCCGGGATCAACGGAATCGTGGTTTCCCCTGATCCTTCGGCGTTGGCAGCAGGGATCACAACTGTGCTGAAGAACGGTGAGACACACTCAAACCTGTCCGCCAACGCACGCGCGACAGGCCTCCTCTACGACTCGTCGATCACACTGGAGCGCACCGAGAGCACCTATGTGGGGCTCTGCGCCGGTCACGGCCGAGCCGCCGATTCCAACCTCAAACAGGAGATACGAGGTCAGTCTCCCGAGACAAAGGCGAGAGCCTGGCTGTCCGGTGCCCAAGTGGGGTCTTGGCCGTGTGCCAACTGGACCGGAGTTTCCCCGGGCCGAACAGAGAAGACTCCGGGACCATCGTCACCGCTGCCTGTGAAGGCGATCAACGAACCATCGGGCGACCAGGAGGGCTCATCGCCCTCCGTCACAAACGTGACTTCGGACGAATCCAAGTCGATCACGTAGAGCTCCGCAGATTGGCCCGAGTCCCGAGATACGAAGACAATGCGACCTCCATCAGGCGACCAATCGGGCTGCTGTCCATCCGTGATAAACTGCACGTCGAGGGTCTCAACGTCTATCACATAGATCCCGGGCTTTCCGTCCTCGTCGTGGCCGGTGAAAGCCAGTCGCTGCCCGTCCGGGGCCCACTCAGGTTGTTCACCATCCGTCAGAAACCGAGAGGTCCTAGTGACCAGGTCCACGACGTACACCCCTGGTCGTTCGGACGAAGGGTCGCCTGTGAAGGCGATCCGCGAACCATCAGGTGCCCACGACGGGTCCAACCCATCGGTGACGAACTCCACTTCGGAATCGACCACGTCTGCCAGATAGATACTGAATTCCCCGCCTTCGGCCTCAGAGCTCAGTGCTATCGAAGAGCCGTCGGGAGCCCATGCAGGGTCTCTTCCGTTTGTGATGAAGCTGGGCTCACTCTCTCCACTCAGCGATGTGACGTAGATCGAGGCGGTGGGAGCGGGCCTCAGGGCGATCACGAGAATGATCGATCCGGTCACCACCAAGGCGCCGATGACCATGGCTGACTTCTCCCGCCTGGTCCGCCGTCCCCACCACTGGTTGATAGCTTTCATCGATCTCCGGATGCTAGGTGTCCACGGCCGGGAGTGAATCACGAATGGTTCCCCTTTTCGACAACACTCCTGATTTCAGAATCACAGGGCCCGGTCCATCCCTTTGGCACTTGCGAGGCTTTGTTGTCGGGATCCTGTTTCTCTCGATCCCTGTGGCGATCCTGAATGAGCCGGAGTTCACCGGGGACCCCGCCATCTACCGAAGTCGCATGATCGAGTTGTTCCAGGGCAGCTTGCCCTACATCGACTTCCCTTATGAGCATCTCCCACTTTCCCTGGTCCCGATGGCTCTGGCATGGTTCCTGGGAGGCGTCATCAGCCCGCTTCTCTACACCGTCGTCTTTGCATGTCTGATGGCCGTCTGTCTTGCGGCCACTATGGAGATGCTCAAGCGAATCGAGGATGTCAAGGGACCGAGTGGAGCCACGCTCCGCTGGCTGGTGGTGTCAGCACCCCTTTTCCCCATCGTCCTCTTTCGGTCCGATCCAGTTCCCCTGCTTCTTGCCGTTGCGACCATATACACGATGGCGATTGGCAGGGAGAAGGCGACTCTTTCCCTCGAATTGGCTGGGATCTTGACCAAGGGCTGGCCGGCGCTATACGCCATACCCGAATGGACCAGAGGACGGAGGATGCGCGCCGTGGTCCTGGCGGTCGTCACGGTTTCTCTGGTTGCCGCTCTGGTGATTCTTCCGGGATTCAGCCAAACCCGCGCTGCTTCGGGGCTCCACAGCGAGTCGATCGTTGGCTCGGTGGTTGCAGCGGTCCGGACGATGAGAGGCGAATCGGCGGGTTTTCTGTATCAGGCTGGGGCTACCTACATCGACGTGCCACTCTGGGCGTGGGTGCTGAACTTGAACTTGGGTGCCGGGCTTGGATTGCTCACATTCGCTCGATTCAGGCCGCATCCCTCATTCAACGGCATCGCGCCTGTGATGGCGGCACTCATCGTGGCGCTCCTCGTCGCCAGTCCTCTGCTGTCCCCACAGTTCCTTCTGTGGCCAACGCCATTCTTGGCACTCCACAGGTCGAATCGGGTGCAGTGGACGGCTCTCCTCGTTACCGGCCTGACACTCGTCTACATGATGGGGTGGAACTCCAACTTCGTGGGGAATCTGTGGTGGCTCTATGTTCTCAACGTGCGAAACCTGGCTCTGGTCGTCCTGGGGGCGCTCTGCGCCTGGACCGTGGGCAATTCCAGGCCAGCCCCAGGGCGCCATCGCCTGATGCGACCTTCACCGTGAGCCGGCTCAGCGCTCATGCCGTGTAGAAGGCGAAGCACCCATGGAAAACGACACCATTCCTCGAGCCGGTGAGAGCCCCTCACGTCTTGCCCGGACGGTAGCCATCCTGTTGGACCCGTCTCGCAGGAACGGCATGATCATCGTCGCTTTGGCTCTCGGTGTCGTGGTCCTCCATCTCGGAGTCCCAGGCATGATCCCAACTGGTGCGGACGGTGGTAATTGGCTGGCTCTGGCCAAGCGCGGGCTTGGAACCGATGCGATGTCGGCAGAGACCAGTTACCCGCCCCTGTTCTTGGCCCTTCTCGGCGCCCTGCTCCTGCTCCTCGATCCCATCCTAGCCTTGACCGCAAGTGCACTCATAGCGAAGACAGCCCTGGTTGCAGGGGTGTATTGGTGCACGAGAACCCTGGGGTATGGGTACGCCACGGTCACTGCAGCCGTCGTCGCCGTTGCCGGTGCGCAGGTCGAGGCGTATGCCTGGGGTGGTTATCCCCAGCTGCTGGCAACGGGCATCGGCCTGCTTGCTGTGTTTTTTCTGGTCCGCTACCTGGAGGATGAGACTCGCTTGCACCTGTGGCTCGGGATCACCAGTTCCGTACTCGCTTCGAGCACCCACCTCCTGATTGGTGGCCTTTTGCCATTTGCATTGCTGCTCGCCGCCATTCACCGGCTGTACCTGGCAGACGCCGATCGGACGATATGGATCGATGGCTTGAAGAAGGCCCTGCTCGTCGCCCTCCCTGGCTTGCTT
>CAZRID010000231.1:0-5353 GCA_964600055.1 uncultured Acidimicrobiaceae bacterium | reverse complement strand
ATCTGCATGACCCGCTCGATCTCCCGGGTGCGCCCAATGACCGGATCGAGCTTTCTCTCCCGGGCTAGCTGGGTGTAGTTCCGGCCGAACTGGTCGAGCACCGTCGAGCCACCCGCAGAGGATTCCCGGCCACCCGACCCAGCCGGCTCGGACGCCTGCTGCTCGCTCCCGCCGGGGCCAGAGAGAAGTTGGATCACCGTCTGGCGAACCTTCTGCAGCTCGGCGCCCAGCTGCTGCAGAACCTGGGCTGCCACCCCTTCCCCTTCGCGGATCAACCCGAGGAGGATGTGCTCGGTGCCGATGTAGTTGTGACCGAGTTGGAGCGCTTCACGAAGACTCAGCTCGAGAACCTTCTTGGCCCTCGGAGTGAATGGGATGTGGCCGGAGGGCGACTGCTGTCCCTGGCCGATGATCTTGACAACTTCCTCACGCACCGATGCGAGGTCGATGTCGAGGCTCTCGAGAGCCTGGGCGGCGATACCCTCACCCTCGTTCAATAGCCCGAGCAGGATGTGCTCGGTCCCTATGTAATTGTGGTTGAGAAGACGTGCCTCTTCCTGGGCCAGAACTACGACCCGGCGGGCACGATCTGTGAACCGCTCAAACACTTACGCCTCCTGAGCCTGACATATGCAAGGTTACCACCGGCCTGTTGCTGACCCACGGGCATGGTTCCTCACGATTGCGCACGTAATACCATCGTCACGAATGGAAGACCTCCAAAGTCTCATTCGTATTCCCATTGTCTGGGATTCTCTGGCCCGTGTCGAGGAGCGACTGCTCGAGGCCGCCACGGCGGACGACGCATATTTGACCAAGATCGCACAGCACCTCCTCCTCGCCGGGGGCAAGCGCTTCCGCCCCCTGCTGGCACTCCTCGCTGCCGAGTTCGGTGACAGCCGCGACCATCGCCCGATCGAGGCCGGGGTCTCGGTGGAGCTGATCCATGTGGGATCGCTCTACCACGACGATGTGATCGACGAGGCCGACCTCAGGCGAGGCGCGGCATCGGTCAACGCCAACTGGAGCAACACGGTTGCGATCCTCGCCGGCGACTTCCTGATGGCCAGGGCTTCGGAGGTCGCAGCCACCCATCTGAGCCAGGAGTCGGTCCGTCTCCTAGCCGCTACCTATGCCGAGTTGGTCGAGGGCCAGACCCGAGAGCTGCAACTCGACTTCAACCTCGATCACGGTGTTGCAGAGTACGAGCAGGTGATTGCCGGCAAGACCGCCTCATTGATCCGCACGTCGGCCCGTCTCGGGGCCATCGCTTCCGACGCCAGCGACGCGGTGGTGGAGGCGTTGTCCGGCTGGGCCTGGGAGGTGGGGATGGTCTTCCAGATCGCCGATGACGCTCTCGATCTGGTTGCCGACGAAGCGACAATTGGAAAGCCTTCGGGGTCGGACATCCGGGAGGGCAAGTTCACCATGCCTGTGCTCGAGGCGCTCACAGGCCCTGATGGCACCAAGTTACGATCGCTGCTCGATAGCGCGCACCCCTACCCGGACGGGGTAGTCAACGAAGTGATCGAGATCGTGCGATCGGGTGGCCACATCGACAGCTCCCTTTCGGAGGCGACACGTCGTCTGAAAGTGGCCACCGATTCGCTGTCGGGTCTCCCCGACGGCAAACCGAAACAGATCCTGGAGGCGTTGGGCTCCTATCTGCTGGAACGGGTGGACGCAGCGCGGGCGTAATACGTTTTACGTTTTACGTTTTACGTGGTGCGTGGACGCCGCTACGCGGCGGCAGCTGCGGACCGGCGTCTGCTCGACCGAGGTGTGCAACTAGGACGTTCCGGCACCCGTTTCCGCTCCGGCCCTGACCGCAGGGCGTAGTCGGCCGGCAATCAAAGACTGGGGCGGCAGCTCCGACCGACCGGCGTCTGTTTGCCCGAGGCTGTGAAGTCGGGACCGCCCGAATAGCTCGGATAGCTGAGGGTGGGCCGAGGGCAAAGTCGGTCGGCATCAGAGAGGCCGCATTGTGGGGAACAGGATCACCTCGCGGATGTGGGCCTGGTCGGTGAGCAGCATCACCAGACGGTCGACACCGATACCAAGCCCGCCGGTCGGCGGCAGCCCGTACTCGAGCGCCAACAAGTAGTCCTCGTCCACCGGGTGGGCCTCCTCGTCCCCTGCCTCACGCGCCGCCGCCTGGGCCTCGAACCTCTCTCTTTGATCGTCGGCGTCGTTGAGCTCGCTGAAGGCGTTGGCATACTCCGAACCGGCGATGACCAGTTCGAAGCGGTCGGCGAGCCGGGGGTCGTCGGAATTGCGACGCGCAAGCGGCGAGACCTCGATCGGCTGATGAGTCACAAACGTCGGCTCCCAGATGCCCCGTTCCACGATCTCCTCGTAGACCTCGGTGATGATCCGCGACGAGCTCCATCCGTCCTCGACCTGCACCCCCGCCTCCCTGGCCAGCGTGGTGAGCTCTTCCAGCGGCGTGTCCAGATCGACCTCTTGACCCAGCTTCTCCGAGACGAGGCTCGTCATCGAGGCACGGCGAAAGGGCGGAGAGAGATCGAGCTCGCGATCCAGGAAGGTGATCTTTGTGTCGCCGAGGACGGTCTCGGTCACCCCGACGACCGCCTCCTCGACCAGAGTCATCATGTCGGTGTAGTCGGCCAGCGCCTGATAGGCCTCGAGCATTGTGAACTCTGGGTTGTGGGTCGAGTCGATCCCCTCGTTGCGAAAGATCCGCCCGATCTCGAAGACCTTCTCCAAACCGCCAACCACCAGCCGCTTGAGATAGAGCTCGGTGGCGATCCGAAGAAACATCTCCATGTCGAGGGCGTGATGTTCCGTCGCAAACGGTCGGGCCGTTGCCCCGGTCGCCTGGCTCAGCAACACCGGCGTCTCCACCTCGACGAATCCACGGGATTCGAACTGACGCCGCAGCTCGGAGACGATGGCGGCGCGGGTCATGGCTACTCGCCTCGCCTCCTCGTTGACCATGAGATCGAGATAACGACGGCGGCTGCGAAGCTCGATGTCGTGAAGACCGTGCCATTTGTCAGGCAAAGGGCGGAGGCTCTTCTGGAGCATCGTGAAGTCGTCGACGCGGATGCTGAGCTCGCCCTTGCGGGTGGTCATCACGACCCCGGAGGCGCCGATCCAATCGCCGAGGTCGACCCGGGCGAACTCGTCCGCCTCCTTCTCGCCGATCGTCGATCGGTCGACAAAGAGCTGAATGGTCCCCGAGTCGTCTTGAAGGGTCCCGAACTGGAGCTTGCCGAAGGACCGATAGAGCAGCAACCGGCCGGCCACTGTTGCCCGGACGTCGGTCTCCGAGCCTGACCCCAGATCGGCGAACTCCTCGTGGAGTTGAGCGGCCCGGTGAGTTCGCTCGAAGCGATGGGGGTATCCACCGGATTCGAGGATCTCACGGTGGTGCTCGCGTCGCCCGGCAACGAGTTGGTCGGGGCCCTGGTCGGGTGTGTCGGTCATTTCGCTCGATCGGTGGCTTGGGGCGTCAGGGCAGGGTACTGAGGCGGCTTCGCTCACCGAGGATCAGGCCTCGATCCGGCACCGGCTTACCGTCATGCCAGTCGAAGATCACGTTGTCGATCAGTCGAACCCCTCCAACGTGGGCAGCGACGGCGAGGACGGCGGGTTCATCGAGCTGGTCGATCGGGACCATTGTGTCCTTTGATGCGAGAGTGGCGTAGTCGACATCGAGGCGCTTCATCGACCGACGAACCGTTGCTTCCAGCCGTTCCCCGCGTCGCTCCCCCGCATCGACCTGCTCGGCCGCCTGGAAGAGACCGCGGCTGATGGCGAGGGCTCGCTCCCGGGACTCCCGGTCGAGTCTGACGTTCCGGCTGGAGAGGGCAAACCCGTCAGGCTCCCGGACCAGCGGCGCATCGATGACCGACACCGGGAACCGCAGGTCGCGCACCATTGCCCGCAGGACGGCGAGTTGCTGCGCGTCCTTACGCCCGAACATGGCGATGTCGGGTTGAAGACCTGCGAACAGCTTGGCGACGACCGTGGCCACACCGGTGAAATGCCCGGCGCGGTATCTCCCCTCCATCTCCTGGGAGACGCCCCCAACCTCCACGATGGTGGTCTCTCCGACCGGATACACCTCTTCCAATGAAGGGACGAAGAGGACGTCGACTCCGTGTTGCTTGGCCAGTCCGGCGTCTCGATTCGTGGCCCGTGGATAGGCGGCGAAGTCGCCCTTGTCGTCGAACTGAGTCGGGTTCACGAACAACGAGACCACGAGCGTGTCGCACTGCGCTCGCAACAGGTCCATCAGAGCCAGATGACCCTCATGAAAAAACCCCATGGTGGGGAGCAACCCAACGGTGCCCTCATATTTCTCCCGGGTTCCGGCAAAGGTGTCGATCAGCTCCATTTCTTGGCGTCGCTCCTCCGACCGGCGCGGATCGCCGTCGCCTCTGCCATCAACCGGTATTGGTCCCCCACGTCTTCGGACACCTCGCTCGCCGCATGCAGCTGGCCGATCACCGTTGCGGTATCACCTCTGGCGATAGGCCCGGTCAACGGTGACGCGGCACCCGCCTCGTAGACATTGGCCACCGCCTGGTCCACGAGGGGCCGGGCGACGGCGGGCTCGATACCCGCAGCCGCCATGAGGTCGCCTGCCGTTTCCAATGCGGTGATGACGAAGTTGGAGGCGGCTGCTGCACCGGCGTGATAGCCCGGCCTCGATTCGTCGTTGAGCACAAAAGGCCTCATCCCCAAGGACCGAGCAAGACCTGTGAGAGTGGCTTGGGCCCCAAGATCCCCACCAATCCCGACAAATGCTCCTCCCAGCGCAGCCGCACCACGCTCGGGGTCCGGGAGTGTCTGCAACGGATGAAAGCCGCCCGTGGCCAGACCGGCGGCCCCCAGCGATCGCAGCGCGGTGACCGGGGTGAAACCAGAGACATGGGCAGCCACCGGGATCGCGCTGCTCACAGCGGAGAGCCGTTGGGCAACCTCCTCGATGGCCTCATCCCTGACCGCGATCAGAAGCAAATCGGCTTTAGGTAGAGACTCGTCCCAATTCAATGCCGGTCCGCAACTGGCATCGGCCGACCGAGAGAGCACACCGACGACATCATGGCCGGTGCGCGAGGCGGCAAGGGCGATCGAGCCTCCCGCCCTGCCCGGGCCGACGACGATCAACTTCATGGGGCCACCCTCCGCCGACATGGCGGCGAGAGTAGCTAGTGGTCTGGCGGCGTTCTTCCCCTAGCTGATTGGGGGTGATGACGGGCCAGTTCGAGTCGAGCCATCGGGGTTGCTGGCAAGGACGCAGGACGAAGGCGCACCCGTAGGTGCGTCGAGGACGAGGACGCAGTCCAGCGGCGTCGAGGGCCGGCGAGACCGCGCAGCCAAT
>CAZRID010000230.1:0-5355 GCA_964600055.1 uncultured Acidimicrobiaceae bacterium | reverse complement strand
TCGCCCTGGGCACTGTGGTCGGGATGTTCAGCTACTTCCCGTACGCTGCTGCCTTCGTACGCGACGACGCAGGCGATCCGGTCGTCAACCCTGCACTCGTGGGTGTCGGGCTAGTCGTGGCGCCGTTCGTTTTCGTGGTCATCGCACTGGTCTCGAGGAACCTACGAGCAGGAAAGATGGTCCTCATATCGATGGGTCTCCTCATCGCCCTGGGGCTGGCCGTGGGTCTCATCTCCCCAATACTCGGCGCCGCCGCCGGGTTCGGGGTTGGCGCCGCACTCTGTCTCCGCCTTCCCGACATCCCTGGCCAGTTGCGCCGCCGTCTAGTCGCCGTGGCTCTGGCCATTGGCTACACCATGGTGCTCCTGTTTACTGCCACACCTGCGGGCGTCGTCACCGGTGCCATCGTCCCCACCCTGATGGTGGGGTTCGCTGACGAGTACGGCGCCTGGCGTTGGGACCGTGACAGACGGGCCCTGAGCCGGAACGAAGAGCCTTAGACCGACTCCCCTTCCATCTCGCTCACTTCGAACCCGGGCATCCCCGATTGGATCCAATCCTCGAGCGCCTCCTGGTTGGCGACGTCCTGACTACGACGCCGGGCCAGGCGGAACCGATGATTGAGGAAGTCGCAGTAGCCCTGGATCGGGTCACCACCTCTCAGCTCGGAGATCCGCGCCACGATGGGCTCAAACGACGTGGTCAGCCACTTGAAAGTCCCCACACTCTTGCCGGATGGGGTCATCGAGCCATGCTTGGCCAGGAAGTAGTTCAGGTCGGTCAGGATCACCCGCGCCTGATTCTCGGAAGCATCCACTCCGGTCAGCTGCCGGAGACGCTCCGAGTGGAAAGTCCTTCCCGCAACACTGACGTTCAGCCGGACCAGGTTCCCGTTGTCGGTCGGGTCGAGGTAGACGTCATCGACCGAGAACCCGAGGTCATTGAGACGGGCCACCCGTTCCCGGATCTGATAGCTCTCGTCCCGCGCGATGACCAACTCCTGGTTCAACTCGGCCCAGAGTGACAGGTAGCGAGCCTCGATGTCGTCCCCGAGGCTGAGATCGGCGTAGTCGATCTCGACCCCGGTCATCGCTGCGATGTCGGCCATCTCACCGGCCAGGTTCATCTTCATGACCTCGAGATCCTCGGCTCGCTGCCCGTCGGAGAGCCTCTCGCGAAGTCGCGATGTCTCGCCGTCGATCATCACTGCCTCGATCGTCTCGGCGTCGTACCGGTAGAGCACATTGGACAGGGAGCAATCGCCCCAGAAGCACCCGGCCAGATGAAGCTCCACCAGCAGCCCGGCCACCGCGTCGAGCAGCTGAACCCTCCTCGGACCGAACCCGGGGCCGGAGACCAGATGCCGGTAGGGGAAGGAGTGATCCACGTAACGGGTGATGACCGCCGCCGACTGCTCCTCAAGCGGGTCGAGCCAGACCCTCTCCACCAACCCCACCGGCTCCGCCGACCTGCTGGTCCGGTCCTCCAGCGCCCGAAGCAGGTGGTACTCGCCATGCGCCAGCCGACGCGGCAATTCCTTGATGACGAACACCCCCTCGTCGTAGGCGACGAACACCACCGGATGACGATGGATCCCGGTCGGCATCTCGACCAGACGCTCGTGGTCCCACTCCGAAACCGGCAGCTCCCAGGGCAGATCGAGGAAGTCCGGGTTGCCGGGTCGGATCTGCAGGTGCGGAGTCGCCATCCTCATCCATTCTCGCGCGGAGATCTCGACCTATAGGTCGAGATTTTCGTGCCAAAACGGTGGGAAACACGCCAAAGCGGGTTGACATACTGTATCAATACTTTGTATGTTTAATAAACATTCAGAGTCGGAGCCGGATTGACCAACACGCAACCAATCAATCGTTCCGGTCTGACCCCCCTCTCCACCAGGGCCAAGGCCACCCGGGGCCAGACCCGTCTCAACAACCTCCGACTCGCCCTACAACTCGTCTACACCGACTTTCCCACCTCGAGGGCGGACGTGGCCCGTGCCTCCCACCTGACCCCGGCCACTGCCTCAGACCTGGTCGATGAGCTGCTCGAGCTCGGCCTGATCGTCGAGGTCGGGACCGGGCCCTCGGCGGGTGGCAAGCCCCCGACCCTGATCGCACCCAACCCCGCCGGACGTTCGATCATCGCCCTCGATCTCTCCTCGACCACCTTCCTTGGGGCGCTGATCGACCTGTCCGGTGAGATCGTGACGACACGGAACGTCCCCGGCGCCACCGGAGAGAAGGGTCTCACCGTCGCAGGTGACCTCGTCGCCAGCCTGGCCGCTACGAGCACGTTCCCACTGCTGGGAGTAGGCATCGGGACCCCGGGCGTCGTCGACCCCGACCTGGGGTTGGTCACATCTGCCAACCTCGAGTGGCAGCAGGCCGCCCTCGCCGCAACGGTGGGTGGAAGCACCGAGGCGCCGATTCACATAGTCAACGACGCTCACGCCGCGGCACTCCACGAGTACAGCGTTCACACACCACGTGTCACAAGCCTGGCCCTGGTACGGGTCGGGCGCGGGGTCGGGACCGGGTACGTTCTCGACGGGCACCTCTATCGGGGCGACAACACCGCCACCGGCGAAATAGGCCATGTCCGTTTCGATGACGGAGGGAAGCCGTGCACCTGTGGCAACACCGGGTGCCTGGAAACGGTGGCATCCCTCGCGGCCCTGCTCGAGTCGGTGGGTGGAGATCAGAGCTTGACCCATGAGCGGGCCGCGGAGATCGCCTCCGACCCGACCGCCGAGACCGCCGTCACATCCGCCGCACGGGCTCTCGGTCGCGGGCTGGCCCCGATGGTGGCTCTGCTCGCGGTGCGCGAGATCGTTCTCTGGGGTGAGGTCACCTCCCTCGGCGAGAAGTACCGAAAGACCGTCGAAAATGAGATCCGGAGCCGGGTCCTCCCGGTGAAAACCGACCAGATCCGGGTCCGATACGCCTCCGCCGGCAGCGACGCAGTGATCAGAGGAGCGGCTGGCCTCGTCCTCTCCAGCGAGCTCGGGGTGGTCTGGTGAGTGACATTGTGGTCGGGGTCGACATCGGCGGCTCATCCATTGCGGCCGTCGCTCTCAACCAGGCTGGAGATATCGTCGGCCGCTATCAGACCAGCGCCGCCGTCGACGGAGGGCACCAGATGGCAACCTCGGCCGTGGCGGCCGTGTCCGCCTTGAATCTGGAAGATTACGCGGCCGTAGGGGTAGGAGTCCCGGGCCAGGTCGATCCAATCTCGGGCCAGGTGACCATGGCCGTGAACCTCGGTATCGGCGCCCAGCCGTACGATTTGGCCAGCGAGATCGAAACGGCACTCGGATTCCCGGTGACGATCGAGAACGATGTTCGGGCGGCCGCCTTGGGGGCGTATGAGAGTCTTCGGCTGAAAGGCGAACCGCCGCAAAGCCTTGCGTTGGTGAGTATCGGAACCGGAATCTCCGCCGGTGTCGTGGTACAGGGTGTCTTGCTACGTGGAGCTCGCGGCATGGCCGGAGAAATCGGACACGTCGTCGTCGACGAGGCTGGTCCATTGTGCCGATGCGGCCAACGGGGTTGCCTGGAAGCAGTTGCGGCGGGGCCGGCCATAGCTCGGGCCTGGCCCAAAGGGGCGGAAGGCACAGCCGCCAGCGCTCTCTTCACCGCCGCCGCAGCGGGAGATCCGGCGGCCGAAGAGGTCGCAGAGCGTATCGCCGGTCACCTGACCACAGCCCTCATCTGGCTGGCGGCGGCCTACGACACCGAAGTCATCGTCCTCGCGGGTGGGGTCTCCGGTGCCGGTGATGACTTCTTACGAATGGTGCGAGACCAGGTCAGGCTGCGGGGGGCGGCGTCCGAGCTGGCGGCCCGAAGACTCCGACCCGACCAGGTGACCCTGGCGACGGCCGACGATCCTCCGGGGCCCCGTGGAGCTGCCGTACTGGCTGCCAATCATCTTCTTCAAGTGCGGGAGGCGCCCGCAGAAAGCAAGCAACGACACACGACCAACCAACAAGGAGGAGCGGTATGAAATACCGGAACTGGCTTTTGCTGGCGGTGGTGATGGGGATGCTGATCGCCGCGTGCGGCGGTGAAACGGCTACCACCACTACCGGGGCTACGGCCACGACAGAGGCACCTGCCACCACGGCAGCCGGGGGTGATACAACCACGACTGGCGGGCAGGCGGAGTCGACAGGCTACGAACATCTCGACCAGGCTCTGGCGGGAGACTTCGAAGGCACTACGGTGGACGTCTGGGCGCAATGGCTGCCCGAGTCCTCGGAGGCTTCCAACTTCATTTACACGTTGGAGCCATTCCAGGAAGCCACAGGGATCACGGTCAACTTCGAGCCGACCCCGGACTACGAAACGGCGCTGCAGGTGGCTGTCGATGGCGGCAACGCCCCCGACCTCGCTCAGATCGCCCAGCCCGGCAAGATGCACCAATACGCCGATGCCGGCTCGCTGGTGGGCCTGAGCGACTGGTTGAACACCGAAAAGCTGTCCGCCGACATGGTGCCGGCGTTCTACGAGCTCGGCACCTACAACGAGACCCTTTACGGCGTCTATTACAAGGCCGACGTCAAGTCGATCGTGTGGTATCCCGTCCAGGGATTCGCCGATGCCGGCTACACGGTGCCGACCACCTGGGAAGAGCTGGTCGCCCTCAGCGACCAAATCATCGCCGACGGCAATGGCAATCCTTGGTGTATCTCGATCGAGAGCCAGGAGGCCGATGGTTGGGTGGCTACCGACTGGATGGAGGACATCCTCCTGCGCACCGCGCCGCCGGAGACCTACAACCAGTGGATCACCCATGAGATCCCCTTCAACAACCCGGAGGTGCTGGAGGCAGCCGACTACATGTCGCAGATCTGGTTCACGGATGATTACGCCTATGGCGGCAACACCTACATCAACGCCACCTGGATCGGTGAGACCCAGGATCCGATGTTCGCCGAAAGCGGGCCTGACTGCTGGATGCAGAAGCAGGCTGCCTGGATCGGAGGGTTCTGGGGCGCCAACCGTGACGCTCTGGCCGACGACCCCAACCTCCCCGCGAGTGAGTGGCCGATCAAGCCCGAGACCGATGTCGACTTCTTCTACTTCCCGGGGATCGAAGAAGAGTTCGGCACACCGGTCCTGGGTGCGGCCGACATGTTCGTGATGTTCGAGGACCGTCCCGAAGTGCGGGCGCTGTTGGAGTGGCTGTCCACGCCCGAGGCCGCCGAGGGATGGATCGAGCGAGGAGGGTTCCTGTCCACACTCACCACCGTCCCCGAGGAGTGGTATGTCTACCCCAACAACCAGCTCTCAGAGATGGTGGCCGGGGCCACGACCCTCGGCTTCGACGATTCCGACCTGATGCCCGCCGAGG
>CAZRID010000229.1:0-5360 GCA_964600055.1 uncultured Acidimicrobiaceae bacterium | reverse complement strand
GTGCGGACGCCCTACGCGCCTTTCTCATCAACTGACCCGTGCTCCGTGCCGAGCCGCTCCGCTTCAGCAAGGAGGGCGTGGCCGACGTGGTCCGGAGCGTCCTGCTTCCGATGTGGAACACCTATTCCTTTTTCACCACCTACGCCGAGGCCGACGGGATCACAATCGCCGATCTCGAGGCTGCCCCGGCCCCGGCTCAGCGGCCGGAGATGGACCGCTGGATCCTCTCCATCCTGCAAACCCTCGTCTCCGAGGTCAACGAGCAGATGGAGGGCTACTACCTGTACAACGTGGTGCCGCCGACACTCGGGTTCATCGATCACCTCACCAACTGGTACGTCAGACGATCTCGTCGTCGCTTCTGGCGTGCCCGTGGCGAGTCGGGCGAAGGTGACAACGACAAGCTCGCCGCATTCGCCACTCTCTACGAAGTGCTCACGACGTTCATCGAGGTGCTGGCACCGGTTCTGCCCTTTATCACCGAGCACCTCTATCAGGATCTGGTGGCTCGTCACGACGCCGGAGCCGTGGTCAGCGTGCATCATCGCGACTTCCCGAACGCAAACACCACACTTATCGACCGGGAGCTCGAGGAATCGATGGCGGTGGTCCGGGAAGTCGTGCGGTTGGGACGCAACCTTCGAAAGAAGGAGGGGCACCGGGTTCGCCAGCCACTGTCCCGGCTCACGGTGCTGACCCGGGACCCGCAGGTGGCCGCTGCGGTGAAGACACATACCGACGTGATCGCCGACGAGCTCAACGTCAAGGAGATCGTCACCTCGGCAGATGAGGGCGAGCTCGTCCTGCTCTCCGCCAAGGCCAATTTCCGCAAGCTGGGACCGGAGCTCGGTGCTGACATGCGCGATGTGGCCGCGGCCATCGCCGCTCTCGACGCGGCAACGCTCGAAGACATACTCGGTGGTGGGACGACGAGCGTGGCCGGCCGGGAGCTGAGTGCGGAAGACTTGGTCATCGAGCGGACGCCGCGAGAGGAGACGATCGTGGAGACCGGGACCGATCTGGTCGTCGCCCTCGACATCCACATCTCCACAGACCTGCTTCTCGAGGGTATCGCCAGGGAGCTGATCAGCCGGGTGCAGAGGATGCGACGCGATGCAGGTCTCGACGTGAGGGATCGGGTGGCCCTCTCCTGGTGGAGCGAAGACTCCGAGGTGCGGGCGGCGATCGCGGCCCATTCCGATCAGGTGGCTTCAGAGGTGCTCGCCGCCACGATGAAAGAGGCTGACCAGCCGCTCAACGACCCGATCGACATCGATGACAGGTCAGTTGGGCTCCAGATCACCCCGATCTGAGCCTTAGTGGGAGTGTCGCCTCAACTAGTGGCCCGTCGCACAAATAGCTGCGCGGTCCGCCGGCCCTCGGCGACACCGCGGCAACAATTGAGCGACAGACCACTAGCGACGCGCCACTAGCGCTCGTTACCCCGTCGGTAGTTGCCGGTCGCCCGCGCCATTACCTGCTGCGGGTCGCCCGATGAAACTCTGGCGAGGAACTTCTCGGCGGACTTCCCGCGGAGAGTGGTGACCGGCTTGCCGTCTCTCGAGATGACCACTTCTCCGGACTTGCGCACGTCGTGTGAGAAGCCGAGATCCCTGCCGCGGGACAAACCTCAGATCTCTTCGTTGTCCCCGGAGTCTTCGTCACCAGCCTCTGTTTCGTCGCCGGCGTCATCTTCGACTTCGAGACCTTCGATCTCGGCCGATCCGGCCTCCTCGTCGACATCGGCGCCCAAGTCAGGGTCTTCAGCATCGTCAGCATCGTCTGCTTCGTCGGAGTCATCGACTCCCCCCGACTCGACCGCTTCGTCGCCGGCGGCAGCGATTGCGAGGTCAGCGGTCAGCTCGCCTCCCTCTGCATCTTCGGCGTTGCCGGCATCCATCCTCGTCTCGGCAACCGCGGCGTCCATCTCGTCGAGCTTGTCAGCGACGGTTGTGGCGAGCACCGCCAGCCTGGTGCGAACCGCGGCCACGAGAGTGTTCATCTCGGCCATCTCCGACTCGACCTCGGCCTTCTTCTCCTCGCGGTCCCTGGCGAAGGTGTCAGCCTCGGTCCGGGCTGCCTGCAGGAGCTGATCTGAGTCCGTACGCGATTCCTTGAGCATGCGGTCGGCGTCGGCGCGTGCTTCCTCGAGAAGACGGTCTGCGGCCTGCTGGGCGGCAACGAGGGCGCGACCGACGGCCGACTCGTCAGGCCCGGGGGCTACCACCGGCGCCGGCAACGTCACAGGTGCCAGCGCATCCTGGTCCCGGTCCGGATCGCCGGCCCTGGCACGTGCCTGCGTCAGCTCGGCCTCCAACTCACGGAAAGCCGCGACCATCTCGTCGAGAAAGTCGTCTACCTCGTCGAGGTCGTAGCCACGCAGAGCGGTGGAGAAAGTCTTCTTCTCGATGTCGGCTGGTGTTATTGCCATTTTGCTTTTGCCCCTTGGTTCTGGTCTGACATTACGAACGATGACAGCCGGCTCCAAGGATCAGGGGATCCTCGACGCCACGCCCATCAGAATCCTGATCCCGATCAGCAGGACGATCGGGGAAAGATCCAGCATCCCACCCCCTAGACGCAGGGGCGGGATCACCCTACGCAGCGGCAAGATCACGGGATAGATGATGCGATCGAGAAACACGTTGACCTTCCCCAACGGATGCGCCGACGACGTGGGTATCCAGGAAAGGATCACCCACGCCAGCACGGCGTAGAAGTAGATCTGGAGAAGTATGAGTATGACGCCGCCGATGGTCACAACTCAGTCGTCGATGTCGTCGAGCTCGTAGGCCCCCAAAGTGGCGAGGCGCCGCTTCTCGTCCCTGCTCAGAGTCACCCGTGGCGGGAGCACCACGACAAGCCCGTCACCAACCTTTCGCATCGAACCGTCGAGGGCGTAGATGAGACCTGACGAGAAATCGACAACCCTGCGCACCAGATCGTGATCGGCCCCTCTCATGTCGAGCACCACAGGCACGCGGTCACGCACCCGATCCGCCAGGATCCGGGCATCGCCGAACTCCTCGACGAGGATGATGTCGGATTGGACTTCGACCGACCGCACCAGTCCGACCGTGTCCGTGCCGTCGAATCGGGCCTGGGGGCGGGTGGCGGCCCGGGAGGTTGGAGGTGGCTCCACTCGTCGGCTCTGGGGAAGGGCCTCGACCGGTCTCGGCTCGACCCGTCGTGTCGGCTCCTCGATCCGCTCGGGTTGGGGACGGTCACCGCCTTCGGCATCCATCTGGTCTTCGTCTACCAACCCCAGGTAAACGAGGGCTTTTGAGAACAGTGACGACATCAATCGCTCCGTTGAGTGCGGACGCCAAAGATAGCCCGTCCTACGCGAATCATAGAGGAGCCTTCTTCTACAGCCACTTCGAAGTCGTCGGTCATCCCCATCGACAGCTCGGTCACGGCCGGGTGGGTGACCACCAGGTCGTCGCGTAGCCGGCGGAGAGACTCGAACTGTGGTCGCTGCTCTTCGGCGTCGCCCACCAACGGTGGGATCGCCATCAGCCCCCGCACATCCAGACCGATTTCGATCAGCCGATCGACAGTCAGGCCGGCTTCCTCGGGGAGCACACCCGACTTCTGAGGCTCGCGGCCGGTGTTCACCTGGAGCAGCACGGGTGGGGGAAGCCCGTTCCCCTTCGCCCATGCCGCACCCAGCGACTCCCGGTCCATCGAATGGAGGAGATAGGTGATGGGCCTGACCAGCCGGGCCTTGTTCGACTGGAGGGCGCCGACGAAATGCCAGCGGATGTCCCCGGGGAGCCGTGTCGCTTTCTCGGCCATCTCCTGGGCTCGATTCTCCCCGAAGTCCCTGTGGCCCCTGTCGTACAAGGCCTCGATGTCGGTGATCGGCTTCGACTTGGACACCGCGACGAGGGTGACCAAGGAAGGGTCACGACCCACCCGCTCGGCGGCAGCCGTCATCCGATCGATGACACTCTCATAGCTCATATGACCCAGGTGATCGTGGCATGACGGAGCAGGGTCCGATTTTGGCGGTGGCTGTACAGCCCCTGCTGATGCATCGTGCAGGCACCGGCCAGCCAAACCTCGAGCCCGTGGAGCTCGCGTCTCAAGGCCGAGGTCAGGTCCACCGAAGACGACCCCCATGTGGTCTCATGTAAGTCGAGGGGAAACTTCTCCGACACCTCCGATCCGACCTCGAAACAGCACGGCCCGATCCCGGGCCCGATGGCTGCAAGTGTCGGCTCATGGCCTTGTGCCGCCATCTCCCGACGCAGCATCGTGACGACACCCTCGGCGGTGCCCCGCCAACCGGCGTGGGCCACACCCACCGCCCCTTTGGCGTGAAGGGTCACACCGAAACAGTCTGCGGTGAACACGGCCACAGGCACATCGGGCTGGTCGGTCCACAATGCGTCGGCCTCACCGAGCTCACCCGGCTCATCGGCCCGGACCACCCTGACCCCATGGACCTGTCGGGCGGTCGCCCATTGTCGAGAGATGCCCAGCCATGACGACACCGCAGAGCGCGCGGTCAGATCGTTGCGCTGATCACCGTCCACTCCGTCAGTGAACGCCACCCCGTCTCCGCCGGGGGGACGGATCATCCCTGGACGAAGGTAGGTATGTCGAGGCTGTCGTCCCCGTCGTCGAGGCCTGAGTAGGTGGGTCTGCTGGGACGGGACGTTGTCTGCCGGCCGCTTTGCCGTCTGCGCTCGAAGCCGGCCGCGATCACGGTCACCTTCATCTCCTCGCCGAGGTCGTCGTCGACGATGGCCCCGAAGATGATGTCCGCCTCTGCGTCGGCATGGTCGGCGACAACACGAGCCGCGTCGGTTGCCTCATGCAGCGTCATGGACGAAGGCCCGGCAACCGAGAGTAGAACACCCTTCGCCCCCTCCATCGAGGTCTCGAGCATCGGGCTCGAGATCGCCCTCTCCGCCGCCTGCTTGGCCCGGTTCTCACCGGTCGCTCGCCCGATCCCCATCACGGCCGAACCGGCGTCGGCCATGATCGTGCGAACATCTGCGAAGTCGACATTGATCAGACCGGGAGTGGTGATCAGGTCGGTGATGCCGGCGACCCCGGCCATCAGGACCTCGTCGGCGAGTCTGAAGGTCTCGGCAATGGGCGCAGCAGGATCCCCGACTTCGAGTAGACGATCATTCGGGATCACGATCAGGGTGTCGACTGCGTCCTTGAGATCGTCGATGCCCTGCTCGGCGTGCACCGCCCGTCGCCTGCCCTCGAAGCCGAAGGGGCGGGTCACAACCCCAACGGTCAATGCGCCGACCGAACGGGCGACTTCGGCCACGACCGGGGCGCCACCGGTGCCGGTGCCGCCACCCTCGCCGGCGGTGATGAAGACCATGTCGGCCCCC
>CAZRID010000228.1:0-5385 GCA_964600055.1 uncultured Acidimicrobiaceae bacterium | reverse complement strand
GTCCTGGCCGGTTCCAATCGGTACCCCGACAACGACAGTCTGGAGTTGACCGCAGCCCTATCCGAGTTTCTCGACGTGCCGGGCGACCATCTCTGGTTTGGCAACGGGAGTGTCGCCCTCTTGGGCCACATCGCGCTGGCTGTGGGTGGTCCCGGGACCAGCTCGGTGTACGCCTGGCCCTCATTCGTGATGTACCGGATCGTGTCCCGCTGGGCGTCGAGTGAGTCGATCCAGGTCCCACTCGGAGAGGGTCAGGTCCATGATCTCGAAGCCATGCTCCGGGCGATTCGCGATGACACAACAGTCGTCTATTTGTGCAATCCCAACAACCCGACCGGCACCATCGTCGCTTCCGGAGCACTGCGCGACTTCATCGAGTCGGTCCCGGACTCGGTCTTGGTCGTCATCGATGAGGCATATCACGACTACGTCACCGACGGGACCTACGACACTGCAATTCCCCACACCATGCAACGTCCGAATGTCGTGGTCCTCAGGACCTTCTCCAAGGTCTTCTCTCTCGCCTCACACCGGGTCGGGTATGGGGTGGCTGTCCCGGGGACCATTGCCGAGCTTCGCAAGGCTCAGGCACCGTTCAGCGTCACCGAGGTGGGCCAGGCGGCCGCCATTGCGTCGCTCCGGGATCGGGCCGAGCTGGAGCGGAGGATCCGGGTCAATGCGGCCTCACGCCATCATCTGCTGGGTGCACTCGCCGAGCGATCCCTACCCCATACCGAGAGCCACACGAACTTCGTCTACTTCGAACTCGGTCTGCCCGCCGAGGAGTCCGCGGCGCGATTCACCGGGCTTGGAGTCATCGTACGACCGATGTCAGGAGGATGGCTGCGGGTGACCATCGGCAGCGACGGTGATAACCGTCGGTTTGTCGAGACCCTCGACCAGGTGCTCTCCAGCATCTGACCGTTTCGAGTCCCCCGGAAGCCCCTGAGTTGCGTCCGTCGGAATAGGTACCAGGGACCACTGGAGCATGACGACCGGAGCGACAACAATGGGCCCGGGGTGGGTAAGGCTCATCCCTCGGGCTATGGAGGGCTCCGAACTCGAATGGATCTTCATCGCATCGGCCACGAGGCCGCAAGGTTGCTGCCGCTGGCACACAACGTGCTCGAGCGCTATTCGTTTCGCGTACGGGAAGTGACGCATCTGGCGACACACTCGAACGTGATGTATCGAGTCGTGACCAGCGACGGTTATCAATGCGTCCTCCGGGTCGGCAGCCCTCATTCCAATTCCCGATCCAACATTGAGTACGAGGTGTCGTGGTTGTCCGCGCTCAACCGTGATACCGAGATCGAGGTCGTGGCACCGATTGCGACCGGCTACGGCACTTTGATCGTCGATGCCAAGGAGCCAGACTCGGACAAGGTCAGACCTTGCGTCCTCTTCTCCTGGGTGCCCGGTGCGCCATTGGCCGACGGCGCCGGGTCGTTCGGCTATCGACTGTTGGGCCGGATGAGTGCATCTCTGCAGCAGCATGGCCGTTACTGGCAGCCGCCAAAACCCGAAGGAATGCGCCAATGGGACCGGGTCTTCTACTACGACCCGGATCACGATCCGGTGGTCATCGATGATTCGAGATTCGACCATCTCTTCGACATCTATCGACGAAAGACGATGCATCAGGCGGCAGAGATCTCGCAGAAGGTCATCGAGGACGCCTGGAAGACGGGATTCCCCCATGTGGTGCACGGCGACCTCCACGAGTGGAACGTCCATCTCTCACGGTCCCGGCTCCATGCTTTTGACTTCGAGGACGTCATGGTCGCCACTCCCGGCCAGGATGTATCGGTTTGCCTGTACTCATCCCGGGCCAATGCGAGGAGAAGTGAGATCCGGGCTGCGTTCCGCCAGGGTTTCGAGGAGATCGCACCGTGGCCGATCGAGGACGAGGAGCAACTCGATGGATTCCATGCCGCCCGCCAAGTCCTACTGATGAACTACGCGGCGCGCACCCTGCCCATGGGGGAGGCCGAGGACTATCTGGCTCAGGTGACTCCCTGGCTGCGACGCTATGTCGATCACTATGGCTGAGCAGTGAGATTTGCCGACCGCCGCAGCGCAGGGGAGATCCTGGGCAGGGCGGTCGCCGAGCTGGCGCCGCTCGACCCGCTGGTGGCCGCGCTGCCGAGAGGGGGAGTGCCGGTCGGATTCGAGGTGGCTAGAGCACTGGGGTGTGAGCTCGATGTAATCGTGGTGCGCAAGGTCGGGGTGCCGTTTCATCCCGAGCTGGCGATGGGGGCGGTGGCCGAGGGCGGGGTCGTCATCAGGAACCAGGAGGTCATCGGCTCGATCGGCTTCGACGACAGCTCGTTCCTGGTCTCGGCCGAGGTCGAGATGCGTGAGCTCGACCAGCGTCTCAGGGCATATCGGGCGACGGCGCCTGCCGTCGATCCAAGTGGCAGGACCGTCATCATTGTCGACGACGGCCTTGCCACAGGTTCTACCGCCCTGGCGGCGATCGAAGGTCTCCGGGCAAGGGAGGCATCCGAGGTCTGGCTCGCGGTCCCGGTGGCGCCTGCCGATGTGATACCCGCCATGGAGGAGGCGGCCGACCGGGTCGTGGTGCTCGCCAAGCCCAGGAGGTTCATGGCCGTCGGCGCCTGGTATCGCGACTTCTCTCAGACGTCGGACTCAGAGGTGACCGCGCTTCTCCGGCGATCGCGCCCGCCTGGCTAGTGGCCCCTCGCTGAAATTGCTGCGGCATCAATTCAGCGACGGACCACTAGCTTTCCGCTCACCAGTATCAGGAGAAGAGACGGACATGCCTTCATTGGAGAAGTTCTGCACCATCACCGCCGACATGGGGATGAAGATCATCGGGAACACACCGGCAGGGATGCGCATCGATTTCCCCTTCGATGGTACGGCCACAGGTCCGCACTGGGAAGGTGAGCGCCCGGTCCAGGGCACCGACTACGCGACTGTGAGGGGCGACGGCAACATGGTTCTCGATATCCATGCCACCATCGGCGAGAAGCGGGACACCGTCGCCTATCAGGGCAGTGGAGTCTCCATCGCCAATCCCGACAAGTCTGCCGAGCCCAGGGAGCTGCTCACCTTCCAGACCGGCAACGAGGATCTGGCCTGGCTCAACAATGAGATCGGGGTCGCCTTCGGCAAGGGTGAGGCCGGAAAGCTGACAGTCGAGGTCTTCTTGGTGCGGCCGTGAGTTGTCTCACACCCTGAAGTCGGGTTTGCGCTTCTCGATGAAGGCCATGACTCCCTCCCGGTGCTCGGGGGTCTTGCCCAGACGGCCCTGCGCGGCCTGCTCGGCGAGCATTGCTTTTTCCAATGAGATGCCAGCAGCTTCCCGGATCAGTCGCCGGGTGGTGACCAAAGCGTCGGGGACGAGGTCGGCCAGGCCTTGGGCGAGGTCGTTGGCCCGATCGAGCAGGGCGTCGGCAGACACCACATCGATGCAAAGCCCGAGATCACGAGCTTCCTGGGCGCCGATCCGCCGGTTGGTGAGGGCGAACTCCAGGGCGCGTGAGACGCCCAGGTTGTGCGGAAGCCACCAGGTCGTCCCGGAGTCGGGGGCCAGACCGATCGCCGTGAACGCCGAGGTTAGGAACGAATCCTTTGCCATGACCCGAAGGTCGCAGGCAAATGCCAGACCGAGTCCTGCACCTGCAGCCACCCCGTTGATGGCGCCGATCACCGGCACCGGGCAATCGAGAAGGGAGTTCACTGCCGGGTGAAACACGTTCTCGAGCAGACCGGCGAGATCAGGGCCATCACCGTCCTCATAGTCGGTCAGGAGAGAATTCAGGTCCGCTCCCGAGCAGAAGGCCTTGCCCGCGCCGGTGAGGATGGCGACCCGGCTCTCCCGGCCGGCTCGGTCGAGCGCTTGCTGCAAACCGTCGCTCAGTGAGGCCTCGATGGCGTTGTAGCTGTTCGGTCGATTGAGGGTGATCAGGGCGACATCACCTTCGAGGGCGTACTCGACGCTCATGTTCCTCCTTGATCGCCGAAGGCTAACCAGCCCGAATAGCCAAGCAATGCTGGACTTTTCCCCTATCGTTATTCGACATCGTCGCAATTGTGACGTGGCAAATCGTCGACCCACAAGGAGGGGCCGTGAATAAGTCCGAGATGGCGGACAAGCTCGCCAGCCAGGCAGATGTCTCCAAGGCCAAGGCCACGGAGATCATCGACATCATTTTCTCGACGAAGGATGGCGAGGGAATCCTCGCCGTGGAGTTGGATGCGGGCCGCAAAGTGAACATCACCGGGTTTGGCAACTTCTCCACCAAGCACCGTTCTGCCCGCCAGGGCCGCAACCCGGCCACCGGAGAGACAATCACGATCGCCGCGAAGAAGTATGCCCACTTCTCCGCCTCCAAGGGTCTGAAGGACCGCGTCGCCGACTGAACAGCCCTATTCCGGGATTTGATGGGCCCCGTCTGCGGATGGGGCCCATTACTTTGGGCATATCATGAGCCTTCACCGTTGGCGTCCACCGATTGCCATCGCCCATCGGGGGAGTCGGGTGTTGTGGCCGGAAAACACGATGACGGCCTTCTCCGAGGCCGTGTCGCTCGGATATCGCCACCTGGAGACCGACATACGCGTCACCTCCGACGGTGTCTTGGTCTGCTTTCACGATTCCACAGTGGACCGGACCACAGACGGCACCGGGCCGGTATCGGGGTTCGACTACGAGGGTCTCATGCATCTGGATGCCGGTTTTCGACATCGGGGAGTCGATGGTCATCGATTTCGAGGCGAGGGGATTCAGGTGCCGACCCTCGAGGAGGCTGTCGTCGGCTTTCCCGACGTTTCATTTGTGGTCGACCTCAAGACCGACAGCCTGGTCGGGCCCTTGGCCGCTCTCATCGATCGGTTCGACCTTCACGATCGGCTGATCGTGGGCTCGTTCTCGGACGCCCGGCTCGACGAGTTCCGTGCCGCCACCGCCAACCGAATCCCGACGTCGACCGGAGCCACGATCAGTCGGTCCTGGCTGCTCGCCTCTCGGGTTCGCCGAGGGGTCGAGTGTGAGGCCTCCGCCCTTCAGCTTCCCCGTACTTCACGTGGGGTCCGGATCGTCGATCGTCGGTTGATCGATGCCGCACATTCGGGAGGGCTTCAGGTGCATGTGTGGACGATCAATGAGCCGAGGGAGATGGAGGAACTGCTCGACCTCGGCGTCGACGGGCTCATCACCGACCGCCCCGATCTGCTTAAAGACGTCCTGATCCGGCGGGGGCAGTGGCAGCCCTGAAACGGCGAACCTGAGGTTCTGCGTTGCACATATGCGACGAACTCTCTCAGGTTCCGCCGGACTGGAGTTCGGGATCGTTGAACCTGTTGCGGCTCGTTTCACATATGAAACGTGGAACCTCAGGTTCGCGGTACCACCTC
>CAZRID010000227.1:0-5392 GCA_964600055.1 uncultured Acidimicrobiaceae bacterium | reverse complement strand
CCGCGGCCGGCGTCGCCGACTCGGCGGACGGGGACGCAGCGACCGAGCCACCACCGGCCCATGCGGCGAGCACATCGTCGACGGTCATTCCGGTCTCGGTGGCGCGGGCGGCGGCCGATCGCATGACGATGGCCTCGGGGACGCCCAGGGCGGCCGCAGCGGCAGCGCTCAACTCACTCATGACCCCGCATCCTCTTCGGTGGTGCCTGAAGTCTCGTCGTCCGGCGCTGGTGCCGCGGCGGGTGCCGCGATCGAGGTCTTAGACTCGATGAGGTAGGCAACCAGAGCATCTAGGTCATCCTGGGAGAGAGTGAGGGCGGGATGATCGCCGAGCCCAGTGATCGTCGCCTCGATCTGGCTCGCGCTGACTCTTGAGCCGACGTCGGACAGGTCAGGACCGAATCGCCGGGTCCCGAGAACCTGGTTGGAGTCGTTGAGGGTCACTGCACCCAGCCCGACATCGGCGACCACCGGCCGGACCAACTGGGTGTGACACGAGGCACAGCCCACCGATTGGAAGACGTGTTGCCCATCCAGAGCCGCCGCGCTGTACGGCAACTCACTCGATCGTGCGCCAGGATCGTCGATGGGGAGGGACGGCCCGACCAGTCCGACCAGGAACACGGCGGCGAACAAGGCCACGACCCCGGCGACGACAGCCAACGGGTTGTCGGTCTTGCCGACCAGGACCGGCGGTCTTCCCGAGACGGTGGTCGGGGCACCCGGCGCCGGGGCCGAGACAGCGGTTAACGGTGGGGTTTCGACAACCGGCGTTGTGGGGGATGCGGCGGCTTCATCGGCGGCCGGAGACTCGACAGGCGCGGTCTCGGGTTCTGCCGCGGGAGCCGGCGCCGGCGGTGCTCCAGCGACAGCCTCACCACCGGCCCACGCGGCGAGGACGTCGTCGACACTCATCCCGGTCTCGGTGGCGCGGGCTGCGGCCGACCGCAGGACGATGGCCTCGGGGATTCCGAGTGTCGTGGCCGCGGCAACGCTCAGCTCACTCATCCGTCTCGTCCTTCGACTCGGGACCGTAGACCAGGACTTCCTGGGGAACCGGACGGCCGTTGAAGATGGTCCCCACCACGGTTGCCGCATATGCGAGTTGTCCGAGGAAGGCAATGATGCCGAAGCCGAAGGCGAACAGCATCAGCACCTCGGCCGCTCCGGCGCCGGCCGCCCAGCCCTCACCCACGCCGACGTAGGCGGCGCTGTTGGAGCCGGCGACCCAGGAGTAGCCACTCACCAGGCCGGCGGCCAGCAGGCTGATCATGACGCCACCGACACCGATCACAGTGAGCCGGTTGAAGGAACGAGGGCGGTCGAAGGTGCGAATCTCGCGACCCGACACGCGGGGCAAGGCCTCGAAGACGATGCCTGCGCTCAGAAGGACACCCACCCCGAACAGCGCCGCGTACTCGATCGCCTCCCAGTAGGCGGTGAGTGCGGTCACAGAACCGATCGAGGGGAACGAGGCGAAGCTGGCGAGGACCGCTACCGCCACCCCGAGATAGAGGCCGATCACGCCGGACACGACGCCGGGCTTGTCTCCGAGCTCTTCCCAATGGCCCTGAAGGGTCACCGAGACACTTGACGCGTTGGCCAGGGCACCGATTGGGAAGGCGAGCCCGAGCGACGCCGCCACCCCGTCGATCCAACCCGGGCCGGGGCCGAACATCAGTTGGGCGGTGCCCCACCAGACAGCAGCGAAGCCAAGCGACCAGAAACCCACCGATGCCAGCTGTCGGGAGGCGAGTGGGATGTCCAGCTCCTTGACCACTGTGTAATAGAAGAGCCCTGATCCCACCGTGAACACCCACAGGGTCACAAAGCCCGCCGAGAAGAACAGATCGGCGTAGGTTTGGCCTAGGGCGGAGACGAATGGGAGATCGCCGGCGAAGTAGGCGAGGTAGAGCAACGGGAGCCAAGTAACGCCGCCGATCACGAACCAGAGGGTGACGAAACTGCGCTTCTCCTCCCGGTTCCGGAGGGTCATCATGGTGACGGCCATCGGGATGGCGAGCGCGGCCAGCATCGGGATGTGAAGCCACCAGGGGAGCCCGAACGGCTGACGCCCCCCACCGAAGCCGAGCACCACCGCCAGCAGATCTACGACGACCAGCCCGGAGGTCAGGAGCAGCCCGGTCAGAGCGAGCTCCTTGCGCCAGAGACGGGCACCGGTGAGCCGGGGGAGCACGTAATAGACACCACCGGTCAATGACACGACCAGGAAACCGATCATGATCGTGATGCTCGACATCGACTCCAGTCGTCCGAAGCTGACCGGTGAGAGATCCGCAAACGTGAGGGAAAACAGGGCAAGCAGCTCGAGTGCGCCGGCCAGTACGAGGAACAAAGCGCCTACGAGGAAGTGAGCGGCGGCCACCCGATCCTCATCGGCGCCGCCGCCGAGGAGGGCTCTGATATCTGCAGTTTGGGTGGCGGCCAACGGATTCCTCGTCGTGGAACGGGACGGCGGGAGCATAACTACTTCCTCGATTCGTTCCGTCTTCACCTCAGTATGGAGCCCGGCCTCGGGTACCAAGGTTCTTTAACAGGACCCTGGTTGTGGTAGAAACGCCTCAACAGCTAGCCGAACGCGCCCAAAGACGAGAGATGTACCGCCTGGCAGAACTGAGTGACAGTAGACGCAAGAGCATCGGATGGGGTTTGCTCGGCCTCGGCTTCCTCACTCTCGTCGTTGCTGTGATCTGGATCCACTTCGCGAGTTTCCCTGCCGACGTGGATGGAGGGGTGTTCGACTGGGTGCCCCGAGGCCCGATCTGGAAGGGTCTCGGATACCTGACCTCATTCGCCGCTTCACAGATGCTGGTGGTCGGCGCCCTCCTCCTGTTCGTCCTCAATCAGAGGATGACCTGGGCCAGGGCCGTGTTCGCCGCATTTGTCACCTGGATGGAGCTGGTCATCATCTTCGGCATGGTTCCCTCGGAGTGGCTCAACTTCGCACAGACCGATCTCGACTGGTCGTCCCAGCGAGTCGCCCTCACCATCCCGCCCTTGGTCGTGCTCGGTAACGATGTCGAGCTCAGCTATGCCGTCCTCAAGGACTCGATCTCGATGGGTTACCACCTCGTGATGCTCGGTGTCGCCGCGGTCTTCACCCTTCAACTCCAGAAAATGAAGCAGGGTGCACCGGCCTCGGCCGAGAAGCCGGAGACTCGCTCGCCATACGGCCGTCCCCTGATCAAGGGAGATGCTTGATGCCAAAGGGTGTTGTCGACGAGACCCCTCCTTACCGTGACGATTATCAGCTCGCCGTGGTCGATGGTGACTACTTCACCGACAAGCTGCGACCAAAACAGTTCCTCCACATCGACCAGTCGGAGTGCATCCTCTGCGAGGGCTGCGTTGACATCTGTCCCTGGAAATGCATCCATTACCTCTCCCTCGACGCAATCACCGAGGGAGTCAACGTCGATCACCCGGGAGACGACCCACAGAATCTCGGGTTCTTCGTCGTCGACGAGGACGAGTGCACCCGATGCGCTCTCTGTGTCGACCGCTGCCCGACCAATGTCATCACCCTGGGAAAGTTCGAGGGCTCTCTCGCCGATCAGGCGGCCGAGCTCGGCCTCGATCGCAGACCCTGGGATCTCGACACCGGTCAGCGGGACTTCAAGAATGGGTACGCCTATGGGATGCGCTGGTAGGAGGCGGATTGGCAAACGGCAACGGTAAAACCGGTCTTCTGGACAAGATCAAAGAGGTGAACGAGAAGGTATGGGGCTCTCAGGTCGCCGAGGCGATTTTGCGCCCGGGCTCGCCATTCAAGAAGGGGTATTCGGACAGCCCTCGGAACCGCTCCTACGTGGTGATGAACAACGTCCTCTACCACCTCCACCCGGTGAAGGTGAAGCGTCACGGAGTGAAGCTGTCCTACACGCTGTGTCTGGGCGGTCTGAGCTTCTTCCTGTTCATCTTGCTCACCATCACCGGCATCTTCCTGATGTTCTATTACACGCCGTCGGCGGAGACCGCCTATCCCGACATCGAGGCCCTGTCCACCAATGTCGCATTCGGCTCGATGGTCAGGAACATGCATCGCTGGGGTGCCCACCTCATGGTGCTCTCGGTGTTCCTGCACATGAGTCGGGTCTTCTATCACGGTGCCTACAAGCCCCCGCGCGAATTCAACTGGGTGGTCGGGGTGGTGCTGTTGTTCCTGACCCTGCTCCTCTCGTTCTCCGGTTACCTGCTCCCCTGGGACCAGCTCGCCCTGTGGGCGGTCACGGTCGGGACCAACATGGCCGGCTTCGTGCCTGTGGTGGGGGCACAGGTCAAGTTCGCGTTGCTTGCCGGGGTAGAGGTGTCCGCAGCCACCCTGCTCCGCTTCTACGTGCTCCACGTGCTCGCCCTCCCGTTCATCCTCGTGATCTTCCTTGCCGTCCACTTCTGGAGGGTGCGCAAGGACGGCGGAATCTCCGGACCGCTCTAAGGAGCCCCTTGTGACTGAAATTCCCGAAAGTCTCCTCAGAAGATCGGCAGAGGCCAAGGCCAAGGCTCTGGGGCTGCCTGTCGAGCAGGTGCTGGCGGAAATGAAAGGTGAGGTGCCACCGGCGCCCGAGATCGAAGAGCCTGCTGCTGCACCCCCCTCCGCCGACGAAGTGTCGCCTGAGCCCACCGCGGAGAAGACGCCCGCGCCCGAGGCTGAAGTTCCGGCCGAGGAGGAGCTGGCCGCCGAGATGGACGAGGCCGCCGATCGCTCGGAGGACATCGAGGAGGCGATCGAGTCCGTCGAGGAGGAGCCCGAGCCGGTGGACGAGGTCGCGATCGCGTCAGAAGCCGCAGCCGAGGAGCCCGAGATCGAGGTGACTGCCGAGGCCGAGGTTGCACCGGCGCCCCCAACCGAGACCCCAGCGGACGCAGATGTCGACGAGCCTGTTGCCAAACCCCCCGCGGCCGACGAGACGCCGACCGTTCCCCCCGCGGAGCAGGGGGACGGGCCCACCGCCGGTCCCACCGCGGAGCCGGAAGAGGCAGTGCAGGAGCCGGCGGCAGCCGCGGTGGCCACCGCGGTCGAGGACAAGCCGGAGCCGTCCGGCAACGGGTCGGGTAACGGCAAGGTGGCAGCTTCGGTGACGCCACGCCCAGTGGTCGCACCCAAGGGCACGCCTGAAGGTGTCCGCACCCAACGTCTGCTGACGGTGGTCAAGGCCCGGGCAATTCAGACCGTCAAGCCCGAGCCGACGGACAAGGTCAACACCTGGCCCCACCTGATGCTGATGGAGTTCGGGGCTCTGCTGGCCATCACCGGCCTGCTGGTGATCATGTCGGTGATCATCCATTCACCGCTGCTCGACCCGGCCAACTTCAACGCCACTCCCAACCCTTCGAAGGCGCCGTGGTACTTCCTCGGGCTGCAGGAGCTGTT
>CAZRID010000226.1:0-5408 GCA_964600055.1 uncultured Acidimicrobiaceae bacterium | reverse complement strand
GCCCGAGCTAGAAGCCTCGACTCCAGCAGGGTGAGGGTGGTCCCCGGCCGCGCGACTACCTCGCCTATGAGGAGCCAAACGGGCAAAGTCGGCTGGCATCAAACGGCCGGCAATCAAAACAGTCAGCCCGAGAGACGTTCAATCACCCTGCTGAGGGGTTTGGGGACGAGGTTGCGTCCCATGCCCATGACTTCTCTGATCAGACCGAGCAGGTCACCGGGGCCGTCCCAGTGCTCCTCGACTACCTCCGGCCCGGCACGGTCGATCAAAGAGTCGAGGGCGTAAATGAGAATGAGCAAGTCATCGGCCCATCCGATGACCGGGATGAACTCAGGGATCAGATCGATGGGACTCGCCACGTAGGCGGCGGCAAAGCCGAGAACGACTTTGGCACGGCGCGGGACGCGGGGATCCTTGAGCAGTCTCCCCACCAGCTTGACCAGATTGGGGAGCATCAAGACGGCGTCCATGACCATCTGACGCCCTTGGATCGATTGCCCCTGCGGGGGAATCACATCATCCGGGCGTATGCGGTTCGTCTCTTCTGTCATTCGATATCGATCCTGGTACGTGTGCTTGTGGGGTCGTCACCGTCATTCTTGTCGCCGATGTTCCCTACCTCTTCGATCACGGCTTCCACGGCCTTGAGCCCTTCGATGACCGCCTGGAGCAGGTGGTAGACCACCCGGCGCCCGGCCCGGCCCAATGCCTGCACGGCTTCGGACTGGTCCTTCATTATCTGGCGTCCGGGTCGGAGAAGGACACGGTCAGGGTCCCGCCATCGAGACGCGCCCTGGTCACCTCCCTCCGATGCAGGGCATCGGGGAGGATGAAGGACCTTCGATAGGGGCCGACCTGGATATAGAGCTCGTGACCATTGCGATATACGTCCAGGTCCGTCTTCTCGACGAACGGTATGTCCATCTCCATCGTCAATCCTCCCTCGGTGTCGAAGATGCGGAACGGGTGGGTGGCGTGGAAGTCGAAGATCGGGTCCTTGTCGCCGTAGAGCTCACCGGACATGAACCGGAGTCGGTCGACGCCGACCATCTCGTCGTCGAACAGGCGGAGACGGATTCGGGGAACCTCGGCGAAGGCATCGTCCACCACATCGAGGTGGCCCTTCTGGATTGCTCGCCAACGCTCGAAGTAGGGATCGGACACCTCCTCGGGCAGGACCCGGTTCACGATCACACCGTCGACCCCGTAGCCGAAGAGCCCGAGATAGCTGTAAGTGCGCCGCGCCTCGTCAATCACCATCTTCTCCGGGTTCACCACGAGACGGGCCGATGTGATCTCCGGGTCGGACATGAGCTCCTTCACCCCCTCGATCGCCTTGAATACCGACTGAGCCGTGGTGAACACCTCGTCCTGAGGAATGGGGAGGTCGGTTAGCCGACTTAGGATCGGACGCGCCGCCTTCATCAACCGACGTTCCGTGGGCAGGACCTTCTCGAAGTACCAGCTCAACACCTCGGGCAGGGAGAGCAGTCTCAACGTCTCCGCCGTGGGCGCACAGTCGACCACGATCACGTCGTAGATGCCGGATCGAGCGTGGCGGTTCACTTCGAGCAGGGCGAACAGCTCGTCCATCCCAGGGAAAACCAGGAACTCCTCGGCTTCGATGCCACCTGCGCCACCCCAGTCGAGCACGTCCATGAGCTGGCGTCGGATGGAGCCCCAGTAACGGTCGAGTTGATGCTGGGTGTCGATCTGCTGACCGTCGAGATTGGGCACGACGTGGGTGGGCTCGGAGCCCAGCGGTACCGCCAGGGCATCGGCCAGGGAATGGGCCGGGTCGGTGGAAGTGATCAAGGTTTTATGGCCGGCGTCGGCGGCCGCCAGCGCAGTGCAGGCGGCGACGGTTGTCTTGCCGACGCCTCCCTTGCCGGTGACGAGCACGATCCTCATAGTCAGCCTGAGCCGGTCACCCTCTTGCGCAGCCCGCGCAAAGCGGTCGTCACGATCTGCTTCTCCGCCTGTCGGCGCAGAAACCCGGGAACGATGAAGTTCGGCTCCACGGAAAGGGCATAGATCACCTCGGTCGCCCCCTCGACGGGGTTGAACGTGTAGGAGCCTTCGAGCATCTTGACGTCTTTGGAGTCCTCCTCGGCTACCCAGGTCAACGAGTTGGGGCGGTCATGGGTGTAGCGGAGGACGTACTCGATCTCCTTGACGAAGCCCTCGATCACAAATCGGGCCCGCTCGACCCGACCGTCGGCGGTGCTGCCCAGCACTTCGACCTCTTTGACCCCCGTCGCCCATTCCGGATAGGACCCGATGTCGGCGGCTGCGTCGTAGATCGCCTCGGCTGGGGCATCGATCTCGAGCGTCTGAAAGGTTCCTTCGGTCATGGCTCCGTCGGTTGTCTGGAGGGTCCGAGGTTAGCCAGCCCGCCGCCGTTTAGAGCCTGGCCGGATCGAGCCTCACCGGTCTCTCGGTGGCGCGGAAATATCCGACGTTGCGACACCTGGTCCTTCCCACACGCCATGTGCTGGCTTGGGGCTGATGGACGTCCCCAAAAAGATGCAGGCGTGGCGCGTGTCTCTCCAGATACCGGAGGATCGGGATCGATCCTCGCTCCGCCCTCCCGGTGACCACGTCTGTCCGCAATGGCCCGAGGGCCGGGGGCACATGAGTGCACAGAATGTCGACAGGGCCGATGTCCCCGAGCAACCGTTCCACCATCTCCTCCGACACCTCACCCTCGGCCTGAAGCGGTGTCGCCGCCCCGCCCCCGACGAAGCCGAAACGAACCCCTTCGATCTCCCTCGTCTCACCGTGCAAGTACTCGTAACCCGATGGCAGCGACCTCTGCAGCGAGCCGGGGCGATCGACATTGCCATGGATGACATATCCGTGCCCCCCGTCGAGTGCCTCGGCCACCCGCTCGTACTGGGCGTCGATGGCTTTGCCTATCTCGAGGCGGATCTCGTCGATCTGGTCTCCGACCCTCTCCAGCCAGAGCGACCTCATCCGCTGGAAATCACCCTGGCCCCGCGCCGACGCCGACGCCCTGGAGAAGTCGAGACCGAGGACTTCGGCCACCGCCCCCTCACCGGTCCGATAGTCGGTGAGATTGACCAGATCGCCCAGGATCAGGAGGGTCTCACCCGTTGCAGCCACCCGACGAAGCGGCTCCAATGCGAAATGGATGTCAGACAGGGCCAGCATCTGAACCGGATTCTCGACCTGAGGTGTACCTCGTCCACAAAGCACCGGCCACTGCCCCGCCGATCGCCACGATCAGCGCGGTTTGCCAGCTCAAGTCCCAGGTCGAGAGCTCTGCCGACAATCCCGCCATCCCGAACCCGACCAGGCCACCGATGACTGACCTGCCAGCGACACCCATCGCCCGGCCCGGGTCCCGCTCCTCACGACCCAGGTTCTCGGCGAAGGCGCCTCCCAGGATCACTACGAGCAGCCCGACGACGCCGATGGCGAGACAGACCGCATAGACCTTGACCATGACCCTGTCGAGGCTAACCCGTCGCCGCAGCTCAACCGGCTCGTCGCTCAGCGGGAACGAGCCGGAGTTGGGGCACCAGCCCTTCCCCGGCCAGGTTGGCCAGGGCGGTCACCTCTGACTCATCGAGATTGATCGGCCCCTCGGACAGGAGAACGGTCACCACACAGTCGTCACAGGCACTCGTGTCCCGCATCGCACATTGCTCGCAATCGATCAGCATCTCGTACCTCCTTTGCGACACGGTACGAAGCGGGTCGGACAGATTTCGAAATTGGGGCCCACAGCGGCTCCTCGCGCCCTTTTGGCACCCAATTTGGAGAGCCCCGGCCGAAACCGGGGCTCCTCCCAGCTCAGGTTTCGGTGTTGGTCCTAACCGTCGAGGAGCCCGTTTTCCGTCAGCCACGCAGTGGCGACATCATCGGGGTTCTCGGCCTGGAGCTCGACCCGACCATTGAGGTCGAGTAGGACGTCGGTCGTGATCAACGCCGAGATCGAGTTGATCAGCGCGGCGAAGTCCTCGCCAAAGGCCTCGGCCACCTCGTTGCTGACCACAGGGATGACGTTTTCCGGGGCAATGATCTCGTCAGTGCCCTCGAGGGCGACAAAGCCCATCTCGGCGATCACCGGCTGGGTCGAGAACAGGAGAGCCAGCTGGATCTCACCAGAGTCCAGGGCCGCTACCCGCGCGGCTCCCTCCTGAATCGACTCGAAGGACAGGTTGTCCAACCCGTAGGTCTCGACGAGGCCCGCGTAGCACGTCTCCCGATCCTCACACTCCGGCGGGCCACCAAGCGTGATGTCACCGGCGCCTGCCAGATCGGAAACGGTGGTGAGACTGTTCTCCGTCGCAAAGTCACCCGTCACCACGAACACGTTCTTGTCCTGACCCGGTGCAGGTTCCAGCACCGTCACCGCCACCTCGGCAAAGAGGTCGCTTAGGGCTTGGACTGCCTCATCCTCGTTGGTGGGCGCCTCTGCGCCAAAGCCTACGGCGATGGCCGATCCCAGGTACTCGGGGAGAAAGTCGATCGCACCCGATTCGATCTCGGGAAATATCAACTCGCGTGAGCCGAGGTTGAGGTTCCTCTCGATCACATAGCCATTGGCCTCTAGCGCCTGGCCATAGATCTCGGCGAGGATGACCGACTCGGGGAAGTTGAATGAGGCGACCGTGATGGCCGGGCCATCAACCGGTCCTACAGCGGTTGTAGTGGTTTCCTCACCGGCACTCGTGGTTGTCTCTTCACCAGCGGTGGTGGTTGTGTCCTCACCTGATGAGGTGGTAGTTGCGTCTTCACCCGACCCCCCGCCACACGCTGCCAGTGCAAGCATGAGTGCGAGGATGGTCGCCCCAAAGACGCGACTGCGGAGATAATTCCGCATGGGTCTTCCTTTCTTTTGGGGAATGTCAACGGCGCCTCGAAAGGCGCCGAATAAGAGGAACCATAACCCTGACCTGGTTATTTCGAGCCGGTGTCATGAAACCGACACCGCAGCCTTGACATCATTGACGGAGAGTCGGCGAACGCCCACGGGGAGCACGGCTCGCTCACCGACGGAGAAGGCCCAGTCGGCGGAAAGGGTGAGCACGGCGATGAGCAAAGCCCCGGAGAAGACCTCGACCAGGCCGGCCGGGCCCTGAGCGAACCCTCGGACCACATACTGGCCGAGACCACCTCCCGATGAAAGGACGGCCGCCAGGGGAACGGTCGCCAGGACCTGGATGAAGGAAATTCGAATCCCCGCCAGGATGACTGGAGATCCCACCGGCACCTCGATGCGCCACAGGACCTCGTTCTCCCTGAATCCGAGGCCACGAGCCGCCTCCACGGTCTCCGGGGGGACAGTGACGATTGCGGTGTAGGCGTTGGTGAATATCGGGGGAATGGCCAGCGCAATGAGAGTTACCACTGCCGGCCAGAACCTGAGGCTGATCCCG
>CAZRID010000225.1:0-5412 GCA_964600055.1 uncultured Acidimicrobiaceae bacterium | reverse complement strand
GACCGGGTGCGGGCGTTGGGTCACGACCCGGAGCGGCTCGTCGAGAACGTAGTCGGTCGTCAGCGCCGCCTTGTGGGGATCGACGCTCGGACAGCGGCGAGGATGGTCGACCGTGCCCTCGCTTCGCTGGGTGAAGGTCAGTCAACTTGGCGGCCTGCTGAGTTGGTCCGAGAGCTGGCCGCAGCCGTGCCGACGACGGTCACCGTCGACTCGGAGCAGTTGACCGGCTTCTTGCAGCGGCTCGGCGATCATGCCGCCGGGGTCCGTTGTGTGGATATTTCCCGACCCGTCCCGGCGGGTCTGTCGCTCCGCCGCGACGGCAGACCGATCAGCGAGTCCGCAGTGGACCGGGCGCTAACCACCAAGGCAATTCTCGACGAGGAGGAACGGTTGATGGCATGGGCCGAACACCGCCAGGCTGGCGGTGGGGTCCCCACCCGAGTTCCGGTCATCGGCAACGGCGATGGACTCGATCAGACGCAGACCGAGGCGGTGGCTGCGGTCACCCGGCAACAGGGCTTTGGAGTTGATTGTCGGTCCTGCCGGTGCCGGCAAGACCACCACACTCGCTACCGCCGTGAGTGACCTTCAGACACAAGGACGCTCGACGTTTGGGGTGGCGCCCACCGCGGCGGCAGCGGAAGTGTTGGCCGCCGAGAGCGGTCTGGCTGCCGACACGTTGGACAAGCTGCTGACCGAACATCAGCACACGACCCGACCGCCCCAACTCGCTTATGACCTTCCCGTCGGGACCACGGTGATCCTCGACGAGGCTGGCACCGGCCGCCACCCCCAAACTCGCCGAGCTGGCCCGTCTCGCCGACCAGCGCCGCTGGCGACTTGTGCTTGTCGGGGATCCCCGTCAGTTCTCCGCCGTGGGACGGGGAGGTAGGTTCGCCCACCTGGTCGACAGCCACGGCGCCGTCGAGCTCGACCAGGTTCACCGTTTCCGCCACCACTGGGAACGCCAAGCCAGTCTTCGCCTCCGCGCCGGGGACCCGGGCGTGCTCACCGAATACGACCGGCAGGGTCGTGTCCACGGCGGCCGCCTGGAACAGATGGAAGTCGACATCCTCGACGCCTGGGAGCAGGCTCGCGGCCGCGGCGAGACGGTGGCGCTGATGGCCAACAGCACTGACACTGTCGCTCGGCTAAATCGTCTGGCCCAACAGACCCGAATCCGCTCGGGAGAACTCGACGCCAATAGGCCCAGCCTGCGTAGCGGCGAGGAGTGGATGCTGAAGGACGACGAGGTGGTCACCCGACGCAATGACCGAACCCTCCGCACCGACCGAGGGCTGATGGTCAAGAACCGCGACAACTGGACCATCGAATCCATCCACCCCGACCGCAGTGTCACCCTCACCGGCCGTACTGGCACGGTCCGGCTTCCTGGCGACTACGTGGCCGAGGATCTCGAACTCGGCTACGCCCAGACCAGCCACGCCTCCCAAGGACGAACCGTCGACATCGCCCTCCTCCTCATCGACAGCCACACGGACAGCCGAGGTGTCTACACCCCGATGACCCGAGGCCGAGAGGCCAACCACGCCTACATCGTCGTTGAAGACAACCAGACTGCCCTCGATGTGCTTACGCAAGCCGTGACCCGCGACTGGATCGACCAGCCTGCTGTTGCCCGCCAGGCCCAGCTCGATCCCCACCGATCCCAGCAGCTCACCCCCAATGGTCCCGGCGAGAAGGACGAGGTTGACGAGCTAGAACGGCGCGTTCGCCAGCTCATTGAACAACGCATGGCACGAACTCGAGAGGTGGAACGCCCCCTGGGCCGCGGCTTGTAGCCGAACTTGGATCAATGGATGAACTCCACCAGCGCCAGGTGCAGAACAGTCGAGCTGAAGTCTGCAATCTCAGTTCATAGCACTCGCCGCCGAGCTGAGCGTGGACACACGAGACAGTCTGCCCAGGCTCACTCATGGCCTTGGTATCCCCACCCTGGGTGGCTTACGGAAGCGTCCGGTAATGCCTGCGGTCTCAGGGGATCATCGCAACGCTTCGGCGAGTTTCTGTGATGGTGTCATCCATCCGAGGGTTTGTCGAGGTCTCGAGTTGAGCGAGTAGGCGGCTTGGTCGAGCTGCTCTTGGGTGAGAGCGGCCATGTCGGTGGCCTTGGGGAAGTACTGACGAAGCAGCCCGTTGGTGTTCTCGTTCGACCCTCGCTGCCAGGGTGATTTCGGGTCGCAGAAGTAGATCTGGATTCCAGTGTCGACGGTGAACTGGGCGTGTTCGGCCATCTCTTTGCCTTGATCCCAGGTCAACGACTGCCAGAGATGATCTGGGAGCCGTTGGATGACCTCGGCTAGACCGGTGCGCACCGACTCGGCAGTGTTGCCGTCGGGCAGGCGGAACAGCATCACATACCGGGACCATCGTTCCACCAGGGTGCCGATGGCTGTCATCCGCCGGCCCATCAACAGGTCACCCTCCCAATGACCGGGGACCGCACGGTCGTCTGCTTCGGCGGGCCGTTCGGAGATCATCACCGGGTTTCGGATTTGGCCTTTGCCGGTGGGAGCCCGTTTCTTGGTGGGCCGGCGTATCGCCCGATGGGTCCGCAGACACTGAGCCAGCTCGTGTTTCAACGCTCCCCGGCCTTGGACGAACAGCGACAGGTAAATCGTTTCGTGGGACACCCACATCTCCGGATCCGAAGGGTATGACTCTTTCAACCATCCCGAGATCTGCTGTGGCGACCACCACAACCCGAGTTTCTCCTCGACCATCAAAGCCAACCTCGGATGAGACGCCAGTTTGCAGACCTTGGGACGGCGAGCCCTCCGGAACGCCGCACGGTCAGCACGAAGAGCCCGATACCCCAACCGGCCGCCGTTACGAGCCACCTCCCGACTCACCGTCGAAGCCGACCGACCCAACCGTGAAGCGATCGATCGCAGCGACTCACCAGCAGCCAGCCCACGGGAGATCTCCTCCCGCTCCTCCAACGACAGATGCCGAGAGGCCCGACAACGAGGGCTTGGCCGCACCCCTCCATAGCTCTCGATCATGGTCCGCACCGACGCGTGCGCCCGGCCCAGCTCGCGGGCGACGCCGCGCATCGACCCTCCCTGCTGCCACCAGTCCCAGATCAGGGTCTTCTCAACCTCACTGAACCTCGCCACAACAACCTCCTCGACAAGAGATCCATCAACTCTCGCCGAAGGAAGTGATGCGTCGACCCATTGAGACCGCAGCACTTATCGCTCGGGCAGCGTGCCCGGTAGTTCCTTGAGGATTGTGACTGCGTAGCTTCGGATACGTGCGCAGCGAACTCCTCTATACAACAGAGCAGGGCTACATCTCAGGCACGACCGAAACTGTCGAGTTATACGACGGGGCGTTTCTGCAGATGATCGGAAGAGGCGAAGGATGGTCGAATGGGCTGGGAGCAAAGGGACGATCGAGTGGGCAAACTTTCCTTTGCGTCGACCTGACGGTGTCTACTTGCCCGACGTCACCGGGGTAATCCGTCTCGCCAGTCACGAGCGTCCGGTCATGTACCGGGTGCACGGAATCAGTCTCACGCCCGACCATCGAGATCGTCGGCTATTCGCTGGTCCCGTTCGTTGGTACACCGATGATCCAGACCTGCTTTGGCTCAACGACCGGTGGGGATATGAAGAAGGAGAACTCGACCGTGAGACTCTTCGCTTCCAGACTTGGACATACGCTCTCCACCCAGAACCACCTAGTTAGCCAACAGTCGGCCGACACCGCCGGAAGTTTCCGAAGACCATCCAGATCAACAGTTCTGGAGCGATATCGCCCACATCTGACACCGCGCGATATCGGCACACATGCGCTCGTGTCCTCTCCGATGCCCTAGGCAACGCCCACGCGGTCAGGCGAGCCGAACCGATATCGCACCCGGTGTCCACGAAAGGACACGCGTCCAGGGCTGGAGTCCGCGTCTCGCCAACAACTCAAACCCATCCGAGCCCCTCAACTGTCACGAGGGGTTCCTGGGCAGTCTCTCGATTCAAGAGGTAAACACCGGGGGTCGATAACCAGCGTGACATGCCGGATAGGACCTTGCCTCGAAAGAGTGCGGAAAAGAAGTGGCTGTGGCTTGTCGGCGTGGTCGCCCTCCTCGCTCTTGCCACCACCCTGACCTATCTCGCCGGTGGAACCAAGTCACCGCTGCCACACGCCTTCTACATCCCAGCTGTGACTGCTGCTGTTGTCCTAGGTGTTCGCGCCGGGATGACGACAGCGCTCATCGCCGGGGTGCTCTGCGGTCCGCTGATGCCTCTTGACGTCGTCACTGGCCAGACCCAGCCGACGTCGGGATGGCTGATCCGGCTCGCCTTCTTCCTGGCCATAGCAGCCGTTGTCGGTGTAGGACGCAACCGGTTGCTTGAGCTGAGCACAGCTCGGCAACGGTTTCTCTCCGGTGTGAGTCATGAACTTCGGACCCCGCTCTCATCGGTGCTCGGCTTCGCCGCTGTCCTCGCCGAGCGGAGCGACACCCTGACCGACGCCGAACGCCAAGAGTTCGCCCAGCTGATCCTGTCCGAGTCAAGAGAACTGTCCAATGTGGTGGACCACTACGTCCTTGCCGGGCGACTCGACGATTCGGCCCTGGTCATCGACTCCAGCCCGACCGACTTGCGTCGACTCGTCGATATCGTCCTTGAAGGTCTACCCGGTCAGATCAGAAACGCTCGAGTCGACGTCACTGGGAGGGAGACGGTCTGTCTGGCCGACCCCGTCCGGCTCCGTCAGATGCTCCGGGCGATCATCAACAACGCACTGGCCTACACCACCGGCCCGATATCGGTAGTGGTGACCACCGAAAACCGATATGCCAAGTTGAAAGTGACAGACGAACGCGGCCAAGCCAAGATTGGCTTCCAGGTTCTTAGACCAGCGAATCAGCCAGCACCTGAATCCCCACCCCCACTAGGCATCGGCCTTGCCGTATCACGTGAGCTCGCCCGCCTAATGGGAGGCGACCTCCACTATCAGGTCAACGGTTCCACCGTCTTCGAACTGACCCTTCCGCTACACCCCACGCCGCGGCGCCACTGGTTCGGCAACCTAAGACCCGGTCCTAGCCTCAGAATCCACTTCGGGCGATAAACGATCAAAACACAGCGAGAGAACTCCCGCAAGAAGCAGCGGCGGAGCAGCCACACCATCGAAGCCCTTGATGGCGAGGTCGTCGGCAGAAAGGAGACTGTGCGCTTCCTCGTCAGAAACGCGTGGCGGCGGCACTCGTGCAGTCAGATGATTCACTGAAGCGCGGCGTCGACCAGGTAACCGGCCTCCCGTTTTGGTTTGAACACGCCGTCGCATATAAGCCCCTGCGCGTCATCCCGTCGGCAGCTTGCGCCGATTGCCGGTTACTGGGCGGCCTGTTCCGCAAATCATTCCGTGCCGGCCGAGCGTTCT
>CAZRID010000224.1:0-5415 GCA_964600055.1 uncultured Acidimicrobiaceae bacterium | reverse complement strand
TGGTGCCAGGTATGGCCTGACGAGTCGTGTGGCGGAGGCGGATACGACCCGTCGGCGTTGGGCGTCTTCCAATCGGGATCTCCGGAGCGGTCAGCCCGGTGGCAAGAGGCGCAGTTTTCCTGATAAAGATTCTCGCCCAAGGCCACTCGCTCTTGGTTTATCGGTTCGCTTGAATCCGAACCGACCCCGCATGCCGAAACCAGGGCAATGAGTACGAGAACCAACGCCGTCTCTTTTACGGCTTGGCAGCAGTCATCCAGCACGTGGGGCATACATGATTACGCCAACCCCGATCAGACAGATCGCAGCGCCAATCAGGTCGTAACGGTCCGGCCGGAAGCCGTCCAAGACAACACCCCACGCGAGGGAGCCCGCGACGAAGACTCCTCCGTAGGCGGCGAGTATGCGACCGAAGTGCGGGCTGGGCTGGAAGGTGGCCACAAACCCGTACAGCCCGAGGGCTATGACACCGGCCACAACGAAAAGGATGCCCCGGTTATGGCGGACTCCCTGCCAGATCAAGTAGGCGCCTCCGATCTCGGCGATCGCTGCGACCACAAACAGGCCGATGGAGCTCAGAACGGTCATCGGCTTTATGCCTAGGCCCCGAACAGTGATGCGATCACCGGCTGGGCATCTTCAGATCCGGTGATGTCGAGGCTGACAGCGTCGTTAGTGATGCCGATCGCGAAGGTGAAGAATCGACAACAGGTCTGCTCGCTTGCGGCTAGCTCGCTGAGGGCTCCAACGTTGACGTTGCGTGAGAATGTCACGCGTAAGCCATCGAGCAGGGTTGTACGATCAACTGCTTGGGCGAGGAGGGAATTCCAATCGTCGATCCTTTCCCCCAGCTCGACATTTTCGAGACTGCAGGCAATCTCGACCGAGTCCTTAAGGACGAGCGTGACCGGGTTTACGGCCCGTGAGATCTTCAGTTCATCCATGTCCAGACCATATCGCACTCGAAGCATTCGATCTCCAGATACCATTGGCTCATTGTTGATTCGACGCATTTCTCGATCGACGAGCTTCTTGCGAACGCTCGAATTGCCCTCGAGCGAGTTGACGTTCGCGAACTGAGCAACGAAATCGCGGCCGGGGCCATTGTCATTGATATCCGACCATTGGAACAGCGTCAGAGGGACGGCTCGCTGCTCGGTGCTCTGATAATCGACAGGAACATCCTTGAGTGGCGGTTGGCGCCTTCCAGTCAGTCTCGGCTCCTGGACGTGGACAGTGACCAGCGCGTGATCGTTGTATGCAATGAGGGTTACAGCTCCAGCCTGGCGGCGGCGACCCTGCAGGAATTGGGCCTTGCAGGCGCCACGGATCTCATCGGTGGGTTTCAGGCGCTGATCGCAGAGGGTCATCCAATGGTGTCGGGCGGGGCTGCCCGTTGACGATCGGCCCAGCCACTCCGCGGCGTGCCTGGCTGGAGCGACTTCCCTCCTGGGCGAAACGTCTGGTCACAATCGGAACTTTGGCAGAAGACGACGAGGAGGAGCGTCTTCGAAAGGCTTCGCTGGTTCTAACGGCAAGCATGATCACGGCTCTGGCGGTCATGTGGGTCGTGACCTATTTCATCCTCGGCCTCTACGTTTCTGCGGCCATCCCCTTCGTATATCAAGTCATCTCGATTGGCAGCATCGTTGTCCTGGCCCGAACCGGGCGTTTCGCGTTCTTCAGGAGCAGCCAACTGGCCCTGATGCTCCTCTTGCCGATGTTTCTTCAATGGAGTCTTGGTGGCTTTGCGGCGTCGAGCGGCGTGATTCTCTGGGCCCTGATTTGCCCTCTCGGGGCATTGATCCTTTCGCCCCGGCCCTTGCCGTGGTTCTTGTCTTACCTGGCGTTGACGGTGGCTTCCGGGCTAATCGAGCCATTGCTGACGCCCGCGCCCATACCGGCGCCAGTCAAGGTTGTGTTCTTTGTGCTCAACATCGGAGGAGTCTCAACCGTGGTCTATTTCCTGCTTCGCTACTTCATGAGAGGGCTGGCCGCGGAGCGGGAGAAGTCAGAGAGATTGCTTCTCAATGTGTTGCCGGCGTCAATCGCCCGACGGTTGAAAGCCGGGGAGCGGCCCCTCGCTGATCGCTTCGAGGAGGTGACTGTCCTCTTCGCCGATCTGGTCGGATTTACTCCCATGTCGGAAAAGCTCACGGCCGAGGAGGTTGTGGCGATCCTCGATGGGCTCTTTTCGGAGTTCGATTCGATAGCTGAGAAGCGCCAGTTGGAGAAGATCAAGACTGTTGGTGATGCCTATGTGGTGGTGGGCGGCCTTCCTGAACCCCGTCTGGATTCTGCCGAGGCGGTTGCCGACATGGCCTTGGAAATGCTGGAACTCGTGGCGGCATACCCCACCTCCCCCGGCGGAGCGCTCAACCTTCGAATCGGCATCGATTTCGGACCAGTGGTTGCCGGCGTGATCGGACAGAAAAAGTTCACATACGATCTGTGGGGCGACACGGTCAACACCGCCAGTCGGATGGAGTCACACGGCGTCGCCGGCCAGATCCAAGTGACTCCCCGCGCCTATCAGCGGCTGAAGGACCGTTACCGCTTCCAGTCTCGCGAGCCAATCGAGGTCAAAGGGAAAGGACAAGTTGTCCCATTTCTACTGTTGGGTCGGACGGACGACAGCCCCGCTCAAATCGAAACAGTTCCGACTCTCCAGCCCTAGCTCAGGCCCTCTTGATCTAGGAGCCGGGAGGCTATGGCGCCCGTAAGATTGAGAATTCGCCTCGTCCCGGCGTCCTCCCCTTTCTCGAAGTCCTCGCCTTCGACTGCCATGGCGTTGGTGACATGGGCGACGCACACCACACGCTCCCGAGTCGCCGTGGCATACGCGTAGAGAGAAGCCGCTTCCATCTCAACGGCATGTACCCCGGCAGCGGTGGCGGATGCGATCGCTGATGGTGTTTCTCGGAAGGGAGCGTCGGTCGTCCATGACGTTCCGCGGTGGACCGGCTCATCGAGTTCGTCGAACGCACCGATGAGTAATGCAGAAAACTCAGGATTGAGATTGGCCCACTCCGCGGGTGGGAGGTAGTGCCCGCTGGTGCCGTCATCGCGCCAGGCCCGTTCGATGACAACGAAGTATGGGGGGGCAGCGAGCGGGGTGATGACACCGGCCGAGGTGACGGAGATCAGCAAGGTGCAGCCGGAGGCGAAGAGCTGTTCGGCGACCAGCACGGCATAAGGGCCGCCGACGGCGCATGGCACGATTCCGACCTCGCGGCCGTCAAGGTCGGTGACCCACAGCCCGGAGTGGTAGCAGGCCCATCCTTCGTGCCTGTAGGCGCCGCCGCTCCCGACGAGATGGCGGACGACATCGCCGTCAGGATCGAGGAGGCACACCGTAGGCACCGGAATGTCGGGCAGGTGGCGTTGTCGACGCGCCTCCCTCATCAGGTTCTCAGGGGTGAACACCGACTTCTCGCCGTAGTCACGGGCGCTGACCCCGGTGCGCGGGTCGATGGTCATCGTGCCTTTTTGGACTGGCGGGTGGTGCCGGCAATCCAGGTGAACGGTTGTGAGACGCCGTTCGGAGTCGTATGGATCTCGCGGCGCTGTTCGACCATGCGCACACCGTGCAGAGTCGCATTCACCCTGTCGATGAGTCCTGGTGAGTCGTACCGCTCGACGGGTAGGCCTGAACAGTGGTCGGGGCCGTCGGCCGCGAACGTCCCGATAATGAAAATTCCACCGGGGCGGAGTGCCCCATGAAGCCGTTGCAGGTAGACGGTTTGGTCTTCGGATGAGGTGAGGAAATGGAACAGGGCCCGGTCGTGCCACAGATCCCAGTCACGAGCCGGTTCCCATGTGAGCAGGTCGGCGTGGAGCCAGGTCACTTTGTCGGGGTCGCCGAGCCGCCGGCGTGCCGTGTTGAGCGCCGAGACTGAGACGTCGAGGACCGTGATGTCGCTGAAGTCTCGTCGAAGCAGTTCATCAACGAGGGTCGAGCTGCCACCCCCGACATCCAGCACCGCCGTCAAAGCCCCGACCTGGAGCGCATCGATCAACTCCAACGACATCTGGGGGCGTCTTTGGTACCAGGAGACCTGCTTGGAGCCGATCCGCTCGTAACGGTCGTCCCAATAGACGCCGCGCTGTTCGGGATCGGAGGGTGCCACATGCTCGGTCATCGCCACACGGTAAGCCTCGTCAGTGAGAGTGCTCGAGTCCCTGAGGGTCAACGTGGATCACAGCCACCACCGGGATCTCAAACTCGTGGTCCAGCTCGTGTGCGACGGCCTCTGCGATGTGGTGTCCCTCCTCCACGGACATTTCGGATTCCACGACGATCGAAGCTGTCACTTGGAGTTGATGGCCATGCCACCGGGCTCGGAGGTCGGAAACCCCCTCCACGCCCTCAACCTCAAGGATGATACTTTGAACTCGGTCAATGATTCCGGGATCGATGCCGTCGAGGAGACGCCGCATTATCCGCCGAGCTGACCCGGCGAAGAGCCACAGGATGGCAACGCCGACCACTAGGCCAGCAATGGGGTCGACCAGATCGGCTCCGAGGGCTGAACCGACTCCAGCAGCGACCACGGCAAGCGAAGTCAAGGCGTCGGCGCGTGCGTGCTGACCATCGGCGGTCAAGGCTTCGGAGCCAATGGCACGTCCCACTCTCATCCGGTAGCGAGCAACGAACTCGTTGCTCGCCGCTCCGATCAGACCAGCAGCGATCACCCAAGGTATGTGATCGATGGTTCGAGGGTCGAACAACCGTCGGAACGACTCCGCGATCACGAACAGCGCGGAGCCGACCACAACGACCAGAATGAGAACTCCGACCAGGTCTTCCGCCCGGTGGAATCCATATGTGTAACGCTGGGTTGGCTGGCGGCGGCCGACACTGAAGGCAATCCACAAAGGCACCGCGGTCAGAGCGTCGGTGAGGTTGTGCAGGGTGTCGGAGTAGAGAGCCACCGAGCCACTCGCCCACGCGATCATCAGTTGAATGGCTGCGGTCAGTCCGAGGACGAGCAGGGAAACCTTTGAGGCGCGCATCCCGGCTGCGCCGGTGTCGACTGCGTTGGGGAATTCCGCCCTGTGCGCGTGGTGATTGTGGTGATGGGTCATCTGCTGCTGAGTCGACCGTAACTTCAGGCTCCGGTTGAAAGAAGTTGCCAACGGGTTGCATGAACTCGCGACCCATTTTGCCGAGGTGCGTTCGTCTCTATGGGCTCCTCCTGAGGCCGGTTTGCGGCGTGTCGGCTTCTGATCACACATACGGCGGGAGAGTCCTCGGGCGCAAGCGAGCTGGGTGTTTACCTGCCAGAGCTGCGTTGTGCCCAGCGATCGAATACTGCCGCGGACCAAAGGCCGCGGCGGCTGTACTGAACGATCCTGAATCCGGCATCGTTCAATATTTGCTCAATGGCATTCACGTCGTGCACATACCCACGA
>CAZRID010000223.1:0-5421 GCA_964600055.1 uncultured Acidimicrobiaceae bacterium | reverse complement strand
CTTGGTTCGAGGCGCGCACCGACTCGGTGTGCTCCCCGGCCGCCTCGCCGTAGCTTCCCGCCTGGATGGCCGACCACTGTGCGCTCTGAAAGCCACTCCACGCCGTGAGCACCGCCGTCAACGACATGACGATCACCGAGACCAGCTCGAGACGGTTGCCGGTCAGTCAACGTGGCACGACCAAGATGGGGGGCTCGTCGCTCGACTCTTGATTGGTCGTGGTGTCGGTCACGCAGGGAAGTTACAGAGCCGGAGAGGGGAGTCGAACCCCTGGCCTACCGATTACGAGTCGATTGCTCTACCACTGAGCTACTCCGGCGGGAGGTCCAATGGTAGAGGGACAGGGTCCCCTGAGCCAGGTGGTCGAATTTCCTGTGGCTTCCCAGTCAACCGTCTGAAATTCCTGGCGAATCTGATCCCCTTGGACTGACCGTTGGCGGTGGGAGCAAGACGGATGTTGACCGCCACCTGACGTCCCACTCCGATGAGGGAATGTAGAAGCACTGATCAGTCGTGGCGTCGTATACGGCGATCCAATCCACCTCATCTTTGGTGTAGCGGTGAGTAACCCAGGCCGAGTTGCTCATGACTCGGGCGATCACAACAACGCCATTTGAGCGGGTGTACTTGCACTGGACCTTTTCCAGGGCGCCGTCCTCCTTGCGCATCACGATCAGGTCGAAGGGGAGGTCGTGACCGAACGGGATGGCCACTCCATGACCCTGACGTTGCAGGTCGGCGAAGATCATTGCCTCACCGAGCTCGCCTTTGGCGTTTGTCTGCCCCATTCCCTCTCCCCCCGAGAACGTATCGGGAGCGAGGGACAGAAACGGTCAGGTCTCGGAGCCGAGACCGGCGAACAGGTTGGCCAGGACCAGCTCCCGACGGAGGTTGGCCTGGATGTCGACCACCGCATCGAGGATCGACTCAGCCGATGCGACCGCCTTGCGCGGGCTGACGTCGGTGAACGAGCCGAGCGGGAGGTCGGTGTTCCGCACAGGCCCCCCCATCTGAAGCGAAGCCGAGTCGGAATACCAGGAGGCGAGGATCTCGAGACCGTTCACCAGCAGGGATTGCTCCACCCGGCGTCGGGCCCGTTGCTGGCGTTCCTTGGACAGGTCCTCGGATACCGACTTGTCCACCAGCGGTGTCATCTCGTCGAGGACGTTCGAGGCAAGTCTCTGCCCGTCGCCGGGGTGAGCCGTAACTTGACCGGGGATGGAAAGCCATAGGTCGCGGAACTTCGACACCTCGGGTCGGTTCATCAGGGCGAGCGCCAACCCGGGCCTGCCCCCGGAGACGACGGCGACTCCCTCGGCCTCCGAAGGGCCCACTCCCCTCTCCACCAAGGCCGACACCATCACATCGAGCGGAACCCTCCCCACATGGATGGTGCGACAGCGCGAGGCCACCGTGGCCGGGAAATCGTCCTCGGATTCCGCAACCAAAAGGAACACAACAGAAGCGGTCGGCTCTTCGAGTGTCTTGAGCAGTGCGTTGGCCGCCTGGTCGGTCATCGTCCCCGCCTCCGGGAAGAAGAAGATCGACTTGTCGGACTCGACCGGGCGCAGCGACGCCCGTGTCACCACGGCCCGGGCCTGGTCGACCCCGAGACTCGTCGCGCCTTCGGGCTCGATAACCGTCACGTCGGGGTGAACCTGGGTCCGCACCAGCCGACACGACCGGCACTCCACCTCGTGGTCGCCACTCTGGGGGCAAAGCAGGGCAGCGGCGAAACGGGTGGCCAATGTTCCCTTCCCCACCGAGTCCGGGCCGGTGAAGAGGTAGGCCTGGGCGGGACCGAGGACTTCGCGCCGCAGGAGCTCGACAACACGATCGTGTCCGATCACTCCGTCAAAGGAGTCGCTCATCGCTCCAGGACTTCCAACACCTGATCGACCAGGTCGTCTACCGGCTCCCGACCGTCCAACAACACCACGTGGTCTTCCGAGGAAGCGAGATCCCGATAGGCACTCATCACGGCCTCCTGGAAGTCGACGCTTTCACTCCCGATCCGATCCGGCCGGTGCTGTCGGCCCAGCGCCGTTCCCGGATCCACATCGATCACGAACACCCGGCCCGGCAACACTCCATCGAGCCCGATCTCGTTGATCCGGCGAACCTTCTCCTCACCCAGGCCCCGCGCCCGACCCTGGTAGGCGATGGACGAGTAATAGGTCCGGTCGCTGATCACCCAGGCCCCACGCTCGAGGGCCGGGGCGACGATCTCCTGGACCAACTGCGCCCGTTGGGCGGCAAACAGGAACACCTCGGCCCAGGGATCCATGTGCTCGGAGTCGAGCACGAGCTTGCGGACACTCTCCCCCAACGGTGTGCCTCCCGGCTCGCGCACCTCGACCACATCGTCACCGGCGGCACGCAGCCGAGCGGCCAGGACGGCCGACAATGTCGTCTTGCCGCTCCCATCGCCGCCTTCCAGCGCAATATATCGGTGATTCTGAGACCGGTTCGCTGCCACAGGTGGCGAACGGTAACGGTCTCCTGTGACACGAGTCGTATTGACATAAGGCGGTTCCATGCGGTCAACTCCCCAGTCGTATGCCTAGAAGCCTTGTCATCGTCGAGTCCCCGACGAAGGCCAGAACCATCTCCGCATTTCTCGGTTCGGACGTGGCGGTCGAGTCGTCGATGGGGCACATCCGCGACCTGCCCCGGTCAGCCGCGGAGATACCTGCGCGCGCCAAGGGGCAGGATTGGGCCCGTCTCGGGGTCAACGTCGACAACGACTTCGAGCCTTTATACGTCGTGCCCAAGGAACGGCGGGAGCGGGTCAAGAAGCTGAAGGAGATGCTGGCCGGCGTCGACGCGCTCTATCTGGCAACGGACGAAGACCGTGAGGGTGAGTCCATCGCATGGCATCTCACCGAGGCCCTCCAACCCAAGGTTCCGGTGCACCGAATGGTGTTCCACGAGATCACCCAGCACGCCATCGAAGATGCCTTCGCCAACCCACGGGAACTCGACCAGCGTCTGGTCCGGGCCCAGGAGGCGCGCCGCATCCTCGACCGGCTTTACGGCTATGAGGTGTCCCCGGTCCTCTGGCGCAAAATCCAACAGGGTCTCTCCGCGGGCCGGGTGCAGAGTGTTGCGGTGAGGATCGTCGTCGAACGGGAGCGGGAGCGGATGGCCTTCAGCTCCGCCTCGTACTGGAGTCTCGAGGGAACCTTCGCCCCGGCTGTCGACCTAGACAAGACCTTCGAGGCCACCCTGCTCCAGGTCGGAGAGCAGCCGGTAGCCACCGGGAAGGACTTCGGTGCCGACGGAAAACCCAAAGAAGGCGTTCTCGTCCTCGCCCAGGAGGAAGCAACCGACCTGGCCACTGGCCTCCTCGACTCCCGATTCGAAGTGCTATCTGTCGAGGAAAAGCCCTACAGAAGATCGCCCTATGCGCCGTTCCGGACTTCCACGTTGCAGCAGGAGGCGGGTCGCAAGCTCCGCTTCTCCTCGTCGCGGACGATGTCGGTGGCCCAGCGTCTCTATGAGAATGGCTACATCACATACATGCGGACCGATTCGACCTCGCTGGCAGGCACCGCCGTCTCCTCGGCGCGGGCGCAGATCTCAAAGCTCTATGGCCAGGAGTATTTGTCGCCGAAGCCCCGTGTCTACAAGTCGAAGGTAAAAGGTGCCCAGGAGGCGCATGAGGCGATCCGGCCCGCCGGAGACGACACCTTCCAGACCCCGGAGCAGGTGGCCACAGCGGTAGGCCCCGACGAGGCCCGGCTCTACGACCTCATCTGGAAGCGGACCATTGCCTCACAGATGGCCGACGCGGTCGGAGTGAGCGTCTCTGCCCGGCTCGGGGCGGAGACCGGCGACGGGCGCAAGGCCGTGCTCAGCACGAGCGGGCGGACCATCACGTTTCCCGGGTTCCTTCGGGCCTATGTCCAGGGCTCCGATGACCCCGAGACCGAGCTCGACGACAAGGAGAAGATCCTGCCCCCTCTCGCCGAAAGCGACATCCTCGCCGTGCAACGTCTCGAGCCGACCGGCCACGAGACCAGGCCACCCGCCCGGTATACCGAGGCCTCCCTGGTGCAGAGACTGGAGGAGCTGGGCGTGGGGCGTCCCTCGACCTATGCCTCGATCATGTCGACCATCCAGGATCGGGGCTATGTCTGGAAGAAGGGGACGGCCCTGGTCCCGACCTTCACCGCATTCGGGGTCGTGGCATTGCTCGAGAAGCATTTTCCCAATCTCGTCGACTACAGCTTCACCGCCGCGATGGAGGACGACCTCGATCGGATCGCCGCCGGGGAGGAGGAGTCGGTGCCCTGGCTGACGGCCTTCTACTTCGGCGACGATGGTCTCAAGAACAAGGTGGCCACCCGTCTCGACGAGATCGACCCGAGGGCCGTGGGCTCGATCCCGATCGGTGTCGACGACTCAGGCAACGACGTCTTGGCGCGGATCGGGAGGTACGGGCCGTACGTCGAGATCGGCGAGGAGAGAGCATCGATTCCCGAGGATCTCGCACCAGATGAGCTCACCGTGGAAAAGGCCGTCGAGCTGATCCAGACCCAGAACGCAGGTGACAAGATCCTCGGCACCGACCCCGACAGCGGTCTGATCGTCCTCGGGAAGACGGGCCGTTTTGGCCCCTACGTCCAGCTCGGCGAGGTCGAGGAGGGGAGCAAGGAGAAGCCAAAGCGGGCGTCACTGCTCAAGGACATGTCGCTCGACGAGCTGTCGCTCGACAGCGCCCTGAAGCTGTTGTCGTTGCCCAGGACCGTGGGGACCGACCCCGAAGGAGTGGACATCGTCGCCCTCAATGGGCGGTATGGCCCCTACATCCAGCGGGGCGGTGACCGAAGGAGTCTGGAGAGCGAGGACCAGTTGTTCACCCTGACCGTCGATGAGGCGCTGAAACTGCTCGCCGAGCCACCCCGTCGGAGGGGCCAGCGTGCGGCCGAGCCACTCAAGGAGGTCGGAACCGACCCGGCAAGCGGGAAGACCGTGACCCTCCGCACCGGTCGCTTCGGTCCCTACGTCACCGACGGTGACGTGAACGCCTCACTGCGTCAGGGCGATTCTCCGGAGACGATCACTATCGAACGGGCGGCAGAGTTGCTGGCCGCACGCCGGGAGCGGGTCGGCAAGTAGCGGCGACCTTCGGGTCTGGTGCGGCGGAAGCTCCGGCCGACCGGCGTCTGTTGCCGAGGCTGTGAAGGTTGAGACGCGTCCGCCCGACCGGAGTCGAGGGTGGGCCGAGAGCAAAGTCGGCCGGCTATAAAGCAGTTGCTGCCATATCCGCCAACGGCGATCTCACCGACTTCTCGAGTGTCACATGGCCGAACAGCGACGAGCCCTTGAACTTCTAGTGGTCTGTCGCTCAATTGATGCCACGGTGTCGCCGAGCAATCGGGGTCGCTGGCAAGGACGCAGGACGAAGGCGCACCT
>CAZRID010000222.1:0-5429 GCA_964600055.1 uncultured Acidimicrobiaceae bacterium | reverse complement strand
GCCACGAGCTTCCTTTCGCTCCAGGGCCCTCAAACGTCGCGGGTACCGATACGTGTCAACCCTATCCAACGGATTCTCGGGGACGTCCGACATCCTGCCACCGGCCAAGCGTCGTGTTGGACACGTCAGTATCAAGGGACGGATCGCTAAGTTGAAGCTTCCCCACCTTTCTCAGGTGTGCCTAACGTCGACGCGATGGCGGAAAGATCCCTGGGTGAGCCCGCGTCTCTCGATGAATCCGCTCTGGCGGCATCTTTGGGCTCGATCGCGCTCCTGATCTTCTCCATGTTCTTGGTGCCCTTTCGTGAGTTTCTCGGCGCTGCCAACGTTGCCATCATCTTGCTCCTCGGGGTGCAGGTGCTGGCCATCGCCGGAGGCCGAAAGGGCGGGATCCATCGTCGTCGCCCGCTCCTTCGACTTCTTCTTCACAGAGCCCTACCTCCGGCTGGTCATTAACGACCGACACGGCATCATCACCACCGTTCTCCTGCTACTTGCGGGCGTCGCCACCAGTGAGCTCGGTGCTCTCCGTCTACGTCGTGCGCTGAATCGGGTTCGGCCTTCAGAGCAGTGACGCAGGTTCGGTCGTGGATGCCGCCTAGGAGTCGAGGCCGCAGTGTCCGTTGGGGCGGAGATGGAATGGGACGCTGGTAACGGCAATGCCCGCCTCTCCGGCAAGTATCCCTTTGAGGGCGAGCGCGGTCTGGTTGTGGAGCAGCTGGGTGGTCCGCCCGGGGACGACGAACTCAGGGATCACAGCCGAGATGAGAGTCCCGGGCCCGGCTATCCGTCTTCGCTCACGAAGATACTGAACCAGGGGGTCGACGATGCTCCGATAGGGGCTGGGGATGACGACAACCGGAAGCTGGTAGCCCGCCTCCTCCCATTGCCTCTCCAGCTTCTCCCGCTGCTGAGCGTCGACGTCGATGTGCACCGCCGTGACCGGAGGGCCAAGCCGAACGGCGTAGGTGAGAGCCTCCCTGATCGGGCGGGTCATGTCCGAGATGAACACGACCTGCTCGATGTGTCGGGTGGGGACCTGGGTCAGCCTGCTTCGACGCGACCTGCGTTGGACGTTTAGGTCGGTGACAACGACACCAGGCTCGAAGAGCAACCGAGATTTAATGGCGAGGCTGTGCCGGTGGGCGAATGGAGCCAGGATCGAGCGGGTTCGAACCCGGTCGGCAAGGATGACGGTGATCGTCGCCGCGGAATGGGAGTCTCGCTCTTGCCGCACCCGTTCCACGACCCGGCGCGAGATTGACTCCTTCTCCCCCGGGATAATCTCTAGGGCGTGGCCGGGGTGTGCCGAATCCCACGTGTATACGAGGTCATCGGATCTCGGCTCCTCGGCGTGCACACAGGTGACCGCTTCGGCGCTGACCAGCTCTGCATATCGCAAAGCCCGGTCGGTTCCCTCATCGTGGTGGGCCACCAGCACGATGATCCTGGTTGGCCGGGGTTCAGCTTCGACCGGCATATGTCTGAGCTGTGCCGCCACCCCCAGGTAATGGCGGCGCGTGCTCAACATGAGGACGACGAGGATGGGCACGGTTGCAATGACAATCCACGCCCCGTGGGCGAACTTGACCGTGGCCACCACCAGGAGCACCACCCCGGTGGTCGCCGCACCCGCTGCATTGATCACCACCGAGCGTCTCCATCCGGGCTCTCGCACCCTCAGCCAGTGCCTGACCATGCCGGTCTGGCTGATCGTGAACGCGGTGAACACACCCACCACATACAGCTGGATCAGCCGGCTCACCTCGGCATCGAATACGACTAGAAGCGCCGATGCGACCAGGGCCAGGGTGATGACGCCATTGGAGAAGACCAATCTGTCGCCCCGGTTGAGGAACTGTCGCGGCATCAGCTTGTGCTTGGCCAGGATCGCCGACAGCCGCGGGAAATCCTGATAAGCGGTATTCGCCGCCAGGATCAGGATTGCGGCGGTGAAGATCTGCAGCACATAGAAGCCGAAACCGCCGCCGAAGGCGGCCCTCCCGATCTGGGAGATCACCGTTCCGTACTCGTCGATGGTGTCCTCCGAGATCCGCACATTGAACCATCGGGCGAGAGTCGAGATTCCAAGAAACATCGTGATCGAGATCGCACCCATGATCCCGAGAGTGACCGCGGCGCTGTGCGCCTTCGGCTCACGGAACGCCTGCACGCCATTTGCGACCGCTTCCACACCGGTGAGCGCTGTCGAGCCCGATGCGAAAGCGCGAAGGATCAAGAACAATCCGACCGCACCCACCTCGGCTTCGATGTTGGCTCCCGACGAGATGGCGTTCGGGCACACGCCGTCGAGGCATTGCACAAAGCCGACCACCAACATGATTCCAACCGTGACCACGAACAGGTAGGTGGGAATGGCGAACAGCGTGGACGCCTCCTTCACGCCACGGAGGTTGGCCACCGTCAGCAGGACCACAAACCCAAGGGCAATCTCCACGCGCCAGGGGATCAGGCCCGGTGCAGCGGAAGTGATGGCAGCGACACCGGCAGCCACCGAGACTGAGACCGTCAGCACATAGTCGATGAGAAGGGCGGAGGCTGCAACGGTCCCGGTTCGGATCCCAAGGTTGTCGTTGGCAACTATGAACGCTCCCCCACCATCGGGGTAGGCCTTGATCGTCTGCCGGTACGAGATGATGACAATCAGCAGCAGAGTGGCGATGGCGAACGAGAGCGGCGTCAGCAGAGCGAAGGCTGCCGTGCCGGCCAGGGCCAGCACCAGCATCGCCTCCTCGGTGGCGTAGGCCACCGATGACAACGGGTCGGAGGCAAAAACCGGTAGAGCCAGCCGCTTCGGAAGAAGTTGATGCTGTTCCTCATGAGAGGCGAACGGTCTCCCGAACAGCCTCTGCTTGAGATTCACTTCTGACCGACCCTTCACCTCTCACCCTTCAACACCAGGCCCAACGGGCGCAACAAGAACGGCGCCTCCCACGGGGCGGCGCACCCGGTTTCCTATTGCTACCGCGAAGCTGGCCCATAAGAGGTGGTTCCTAACGCGTTGTTAACGCGGCAAACACTGATCCTTATGACGATCTGTGATGCGGGAGAGCCGATGAGAGGGCGCTCCGCCACGTCGATTCCGAGGTTCGGATACGATGACATTCTGGGCTCGGATCTCGGTGAAGCCCTGTGGAGACCCCACCCGGGCGACCTCGGATTGGACCTCGTTGAGAAAGATCATCCTGATGATGTCGGTGTCCCTAGATGGCTTCATCGAAGGACCGAATCGTGAGCTCGACTGGCAACTGGTCGATGACGAGCTGCACAGCCACTTCAACGAGCATCTCGGAACGATGGGCGCTTTCCTCAGCGGACGGGTCACCTATGAGCTGATGGCCGGAGTCTGGCCGACGGCCGACGCCGACCCGTCGAGCACCGGGCCCATGGTTGAGTTCGCCGGCATCTGGCGGGACATGCCCAAGATCGTGTACTCCACGACCCTGGAGCGGGCCGACTGGAACACCACAGTCGTCCGAGAGGTCGTCGCTGACCAGGTGATGGAGCTCAAGGCACAGCCCGGCGGAGACCTAGTGCTCGGCGGGGCCGACATCGCTGCCGCCTTCATGCGACAGGACCTGATCGACGAGTACCGGCTCTATGTCCACCCGGTCGTGATAGGACAGGGCAAGCCCCTGTTCCAGACATCAGACATCGGGCTCGAGCTGCAACTGGCCCAGACCCGGACCTTCGGGAGCGGCGTCGTCCTCCTCCGGTACCAGCGCTTGGAGACAGTTAGCTCCTAGATGCCGAGGCCCCTGATCACACTGGGATTATGTGGTCCATCGGCAGAGCCATCACGTTGCGGCCTGGCCGTGGTAGCCGTCGAGGGAGACGATGTTGGTGACGATGAGCCTGCGCGAGCCTTTCACGGTGGTCCCGCCTCACACCGTAATCACGACCTTTCCCCTGGCATGACCCTGTTCCAGATAGCGCAGGGCCGCGGGCACCTCACTCAACTCGAAGTGCCTGTCGATGACGGGCTTGATCTTCCCGGCTTCGAGAAGCCCTTTCAGGAACTCCAAATCCTCACGCTTGTTTGGGCTCCACATGAAGATGCCCATCCTCTTGCTCCCGGTCATCGAGATCCACCCTCCCAGGACCAGTGCTTGGAAGAACCCGGCCACGGAACGTGCGACCAGGACATAACTGCCCCGTGGAGTCAACGAACCTCTGTAGTGGAGGACCGAGCGCCGGGCCGCAATATCGAGAATCAGGTCATAGGTCTGCCCATTCTTTGTGAAGTCCTCCAGGGTGTAGTCGATGACGTGATCTGCCCCGATCGAGCGCATCAGGTCCAGTTTTCCCGTGTTGTCCACGCCGGTCACTTCCGCCCCGAATGACTTCGCAATCTGCATCGCAAACGGGCCAACACAACCGCCGGCACCATTGATCAGAACCTTCTGCCCTGGCTGGATCGGTCTCCCGCCGCGAAGACCCTGAAGGGCCAGGATTGCCGACTGAGGCACGGTCGCCGCCTCCTCGAATGTCAGACCGGCCGGCTTCAGGGCAAACGCACTCTCGGGAGCGCATACGTACTCGGCGAACGCCCCGTAGCCGAACCCAGTCATGTCGGCCCATATCTCGTCACCCGGCTGAAGCTGTTTCACGTTGATGCCGACCGCTTCGACCCGACCGGCAACATCCAACCCCAGAACACTGTTCTTCGGCTTGCTGAACCCGGTAGCCACACGTGCGCTGCGAGGCATGCCCCTCATGTAGTCGAGATCTGCCATGTTCAGGGAAGCCGCGTGAACTCTCACCAGCACTTCATCATCTCCGGGCACCGGCTTGTCGATTTCCTCGAGCTCGAGCACGTCGGTTGAGCCGTACCGGTCTCGGACGATCGCTCTCATCGTGCCCTCCTCCATATCTCAGACGGTGATGAGGACCTGCCCGCGGGCACGGCCGTCGGTCACGAATTGGATCGCCTCGGCAACCTTGTCCAGCGGGTAGGTCTTGTCGAGGACCGGTGTGACCTTGCCGGCTTCGATGAGCTGCTTGATGGTGACCAGGTCCTCACGGCTGTCCTTGTGAATCAGTGGCCGCACCTTCAGACGCAAGAACGGGGCCAGCAGCAGTCCGCGCAACCCGCGGTCGACACCCATGAACCACCGCCCACCCGTCCCGCCGATGAACACCAAGGTCCCCTGTGGTTTGAGGGCTCGCCGGCATTCGGACAGCGACGGATTCCCATAAATGTCGATGAGCACGTCGTAGCGCTCGCCACTGTCGGAGAGGGCCTGCTTGGTGTAATCGATGACGTGGTCGGCGCCGATCGAGCGGACCAGGTCCATCTTGCCCGTGCTGCTCACGGCGGTCACCTCTGCGCCCAGCCACTTGGCGATCTGCACCGCATCGGTGCTGACACCGCCCGACGCCCCGGTGATCAACACCTTCTGTCCCGA
>CAZRID010000221.1:0-5450 GCA_964600055.1 uncultured Acidimicrobiaceae bacterium | reverse complement strand
TCTACGAAGCCGCCACGGCCCGGCCCGAGCGCAGAACCGGTATTCTGCGCCCCCGTCCCCTTTGGCTGAGGCCCTCGGTCACCAGGCTGACAGCGTGGTTGACACTGAGATTGGAGGCATGCGAAGAGTCAAAGATGGCGCTGGCGACGTGCATCCGACCGCACGCGTTGAGGTGGTTAGGTGATCGCCTTGCTCGGCCGACCCACGCGACCGTCGATCGCGTGTCGATCGCGCAAGAGAGTGGGATCGGACAGGTGGTAACACGAAGTGGCGAGAAGCAAATGGGCGCTGACCAGGTCGAGTTCAAATGATGGTGGGACCTACGGTGGAAAGTTCCGGCTCTACATCATGAACGCGGACGGGAGCGAGCAGCTCCTGGTCGCAGTTGCCGAGGCGCGTGACCCGGACTGGTCCGCGTAGGCTGATGTCGTTGGGATTCGTCGCCACACGACGTACCAACACTGAACCCCCTGAAGGCCCGTCGAATCACTGCAAGATCAGACCGGCCGTCAGGGGGTTCTCCTAGTGGGCGTGCGGTCAGGGGCACATCTCATGCGCCTCCTGTCACCGCCCGGACCTCTCCGGAGACCCCGAATGGAGGACGCCCGACGAAGACGGCTTCTATCGTCCCCCGCCACACGACTCCTTTGGGCAACACCTGGCACCATCCGGATCGGATTCTGATAGAGATCATCAGAGACGGTTCCCCCCTCCCTGAATCTCGGATGCCCAGCTTCGGACACAAGCTCACAGAAGACGACATCAAAGCCATGCTCGAGTTTTTCGAAGACAGTTGGGGACCCGAAGAACGGGCCTATCAGGAACAGGTAACCGAGCAGGATCAAGCCGAGTCACCACAGTCCTAGGGATAGACGTTGGAGAGACTGGTCGGGGTGGGGCACTCAGCCAAGCGAGCTGGCCAAGGCGTGTCCGACCGAGGCGGCGAGAACACCCCCGACCACTGACGCTAGAACGTAGCCAATCGCCTCAGACTGTCTGCCGCTCCCGATCATGAACATGCTCTCCCACGCGAACGTGGAGAACGTGGTGAAGCCACCCAGCAGTCCTACTGCGATCGGGGTCGACACGGCGACGGGCCATCGGCCAAGACCCCACGAGAGCACGAAGCCGAGTGCGAATGAGCCAATGATGTTGATTGACAACGTGGCCCAGGGAAATCTTGAGCCGCTGAAGGCAAGCCCGACCGCATACCTGATGACCGAACCAATGGCTCCAGCTACGCCCACCCAAACAAACCGCATCTGTCCCTCAATTCTGCTGTTGCGTTTTGACGAGGTAGGAGCTAGCAGCAGGTCGAGCTGCGGTTCATAGGCGAGCCCCATCGCCGGGCGTGGAGAATAGCCAGACGGCGCGGGGACAGGACTTCCGGCGAGGCACGCCTACGAAGGACGCATCGGACGCCGACCAGGGTGTGCGAGGCCTACCGCCAGGAGCGGAGAAGCGGAAGCCGAGCAAAGACGCCTTCCTGATGGAGATAACCGACCTCGGACGACACGGTCCCGGCGGTCTCGTCGATGAGGATTACTACACGGAAGCCTGCGGGCTTCTGACCGACGAGCGCAGAGTTCTCACTGTCGGACTCGTCGCCAACGATCCGACACTGAACCCCCCATCGGTCGAATCACTTCAAAGACTGGCGAGTGGGGGGTTCGTCTTACTTCTTGCAGGCCACGTCGCTGCAGGGCAGCCTGCCGTCCACACGGCGAGCACCCGGAGAACCGAGGACGGCTCATGAGCCGGATAGCTTGAGTCGTCAGCCAGGCGGGACTGGTCTGCGCCTAGGGCCTGAAATGTTTTCCCGCCCGCCTGCAGCACCTCGGCTCATCAAATGACCGAACGGGTTCCACGAACGCGGACGGTCGGGACGATGATCTCACCCGATGGTGTGCACTCAACAGCGCCCACCCGGTGTTCATGAAAAAGACATGGGTCTGAAATGAGCGGCGAGCTATCCGTTGGTCATAGCCGCTGACAAGCCCCGGTTGGACATGGTGCAGTCGGAACGCCCAGGATCAGGCGGTTCGTATCGGTCGATGACACGAAGGTGTGCTCCTGGGGGTAGATAGTCGCTGTCAAATATCTCCACGAAATCGACTCTTGGTGACCCACCTCGGACATAGCGGAGAACCTTGTGGCGCGCGTAGTTGCGGAGGTCGAGCAAGCTGCGCGGATTGGCCTTGTCGCGTTCGGTCCGTGCATGCCCGGGCCTTCAATGGAGACTGCTGGCGGGATGTACTAGGTCCGATTGGATTGGCTAGTTGTCGTGATCCGACAGCACCCTTGTTTTCCATAACAGCGGCTCCGGCCTGCCGAAGAGGTAACCCTGGCCGAATTCAACCCCCAAGTCGAGGAGGCGGTCCTTCTCCTCGGAGTTCTCGACTCCTTCGGCAACAACCATCACGCCAAGATCCCCAGCCATAGCGGCAAGCCCATGGACCAGGGCACGGTTGGCCGGGTTGTGCTCCAGTTCACGCACCAAACACATGTCGATCTTCAGCAGATCGGGTTGAAGACGCAAGATGGACCACAAGTCGATCTCCCCTGCCCCCACGTCATCTATGGCCAGACGCACTCCATGATCCCGAAATGTGGCAGCTGCACGCTTGGTCACTTCATAGCTCTTGATCAGCGTCACCTCCGAAAGTTCCAGGACAACCATCCCCGGATCTAGGCCACCGAGAGCACCTTTCAGGTCGGGCGAGAGGAGAGTGGCATCGGACAAGTTCAGTCCAAGAAACCCAGATCCCACTGCAGGTGCGAAACCCGCGATCGCCGCCCTGATCGCGGCTAGCTCCAGTTCGAGTCTCATCCCAGCATCTCCCGCCGCCTCCAGCCACTGGGGAGGGGAGGAGAACGGGAAACGAGCCAAACCCTCATGTCCTACCACCAGCCGCTCTCTGTCGTCATTTGCGCGCATGTCAACTATCGGCTGATAGACAATCTCAGGGCCTCCATCCGCCAGGACCGCAGCGATTGCAGACGGACCCGGTCTGCCGTAGGACGGGTCGAAGATCATGTCCGCCATCTGGAGGGTGCTGGGGTCATACCCGAGGGTCTTGACGAGAGACAACTCGAAGATGGTCTCATTGTCCTCCTGATAGCAGCGGACGTCGCCTCCCAGGGCTCGTGCTAGCCGGCGAGCCACCGAGAGCCCGAGACCAAGGGGAGGCCTCTGACCGTCACGGGCAAGTTGCATATAGGAGGACTCGAAAACCCGCTCATAGTCTTGGGTTGGGACGCTATGGCCATCGCATGCGACCTCCACAACGATTTTGCTGTGACCTTGAACGATGCGGACCCTGATGTCCTCCGCTCCCACATAGGTTGCGCTTCGAAGCAAGTTTCGGACGATACGGTTGACCAGTCGGGGATGGGCCCTGGCCACCGCGTTGCCACTCACAGTCAATTTGGCCCGCCGTGAGGCGGCAAAACCAGCGACCGCATCGTCCACGACCGGACGCAAGTCGACCTGCACCACGGTCAACTCCCCGAGATCGGGGCTCGACTCCATCAGAAGATCATCAACAATCTGACCGGCCTCGACCAACTCCGTCGTGAGCAGTTCGATGACCTTGTTTCTCACCCCTGAGTTGAAATCGCGTGTGCGATCCCTGAGCAGCTCAGCCAGGCCAAGGGCCGCCGTCAACGGGTTGCTCATCTGGTCGGGGTTGGTGGTCAGAACGTCGTCTCTCCTCCTGCCAACATCCAGGCCGCCAGAAGTTCCCGCGTACCCCCGAAGGGAGGAACTGTTCGCTGGATGCTTACCGATGACGGACACCGATTGCTATCGACCGGGAGGATCGCTGCCTTGAGGTAGTTGAGCCTCGGAGAATCCACGCACGGCGAGGGCGAACGTCGGGTTGGGGATGAACAGAGAATGACCGCGACGCTCCCCACGTGGTCAGAGTCCGTCCGGATCGCCGGACTGGAGACCGTGGACGAAAGAGACTCACCCGATGCACGCCGCCACACTCCAGCTGCGAACGATGCCGCCCAGGCGACCCAATACTGACACAACCTGGCCTTGAGCAAGGGAACACTCCTCCGGGTTCAGGGCCGGAAGCCGGACGAGTCGAGAAACTGCTCTCTCCTCGTGGCCGTTGTAGCCGCAGACGCCGGAGGACGCCGACGCGAGACTTAAGCCGTCCCGGCGCGGAACACCGATAGTAGGGAACTCTCTCTTCCAGGCTGGCCTGGAGCTGAGCGTCGGTCAGGTATTTGGCACCGGAGGAGAGCCGGAATGAGGGTTTCCCATCTCGATCCCCGTGGCGACGCAACTGGTCGACCAGCGTCGCGAACGGGCGACGCCACCATAAGGGTGCCCATCGAGCATCGTCTCCAATAGGACCGACTCACCATCGTTCTTGTGGAGGGCAGTCAGCGTGACGTGGACTTCGTCCTCGGTCGGTGTTTTCGTCGCGGTCTACTGGTTACCCACCAGTAACTCTGGCTTGAGGATCGGTGACTTGTGGGCCTGTAGGCGAATGACGAAGGCCCATTCAGTTCCCGACCTATGCAGGTTCAGGTTCCCCCCTGCGAGCTCTATGAGGAGTCGGGCTTGGAGCAGACCGAGGTTGGTGCCCATTCCGGGTGGCATCACATCGATGTTGCCTCGTTTGGCCCAGCCACCGAATATCTCCTCGTTGGACAGGTCTTCGCTCGGGCCTAGGCCGGCGTCCAGAATCCTGAACTCGATCAGGTCGTTCTGTTGGGCCCAGAGGAGCCGTATCGGGGTTCGTCCGAAGCGGTGGCCATTGTCGAGGAGCTCTCCGAGGGCGCGCGCCACCGATTCGGGATGGCATTTTGCCTTGAGTCGTGTGTCACCGGTCACCTCGACACCTTTCAGGACGCCGGGCTGACGCTGTTCCAGTTCCGTCAGAACGTCTCCGACCGGCACACCGGTGGTGATCCGGTGGGTCCCGTGTTGGAGACGGGTGACGGTCGCCATCCGGTCGAAGAGGCGTTCCAGCTGCCAACCGGCTGCAAGGATTTCCTCTGCGGCCTGAGACACTTCTACGTCGTCGAGGGTCCGGTCCTTGAGCATTTCGGCGTATGCGATTATCGGAGTGAGGGGCGTGCGTAGCTGGTGGCTGGCCAGTTGTAGGAACCGGCGCCGTTCCTCACCCACCATCACCTGCACCGTCACGTCTTCACAGCAGACCAAGACGCCGTCGTAGTCATCCAGAGAATGCGGCGACGCCAGGATCCGGAGATGACGCACACCGCCACCTTTCGAGTGGAGCAGAAAGACTTCCGGTCCGACCGATCTTCGCTGTTGGGCCGCCCTCGCCACCAGACTGCGGAGGGCCTCGCCCTCCTCTCCTTCTCCGGTGAGCGCCTCCTCCAGTCCGAGATCGACACCCGACTGGTTGGCGAAGATCAGTCGCACCGGGTTCAAGGACAGCACGGCCATCCCCACCGGAGCCGCC
>CAZRID010000220.1:0-5466 GCA_964600055.1 uncultured Acidimicrobiaceae bacterium | reverse complement strand
GACTATGAAGTAATGACGATCCATCGGCCTGATCTGGCCGAGGATGACGTCGAGGTCAAGATCGGCGAACTGGAGTCGCATCTTTCCGGTCAGGGAGCAAGCGTCGATGGGCGTGATATCTGGGGGAAGCGGCGGTTCGCCTACGAGATAGATCATCTGTCCGAGGGTTACTACTCGGTCGTCACGTTCCAGGCAGAGGCGGCTGCCGTCGATTCACTCGATCGTTTGCTGTCGCTGGCGGACGAGGTGGTTCGACACAAAATCGTGCGCAAAGGCGCATGACTGGAATCCGTCCCAGTGGCACGGCATGATCGACATCGGGACGTGAGAAGAGGAGATTCGAATGTCGAACAACGTCACACTCATAGGCAACCTGGTCGACGACCCGGAGTTGCGTTTCACACCCTCAGGGGTGGCCATGGCCAAGATCCGGCTCGCCGTCAACCGACGGTGGCAGAAGGACGGTGAATGGCAGGAAGACACCAGCTTCTTCACCGGCACCGTGTGGCGGGAGCAGGCCGAGAGCGCCGCAGAGTCGCTGCAGAAGGGGGCCCGGGTCATCGTGACCGGTCGTCTCGAGCAGCGAAGCTGGGAGACCGACCAGGGTGACAAGCGCTCCGTGGTCGAAGTGCAGATCGACGAGATCGGGCCCAGCCTGCGCTGGGCAACCGCCTCGGTGAACAAGACCCAACGTTCCGGCGGTGAGTGGAGCGGTGGCGGTGGCGGTGGCGGTGGCCAGGGCACCGATGTCCCGGCGGCACCGGTGGCACGCGACAACTACGGGCCCGACGAGGCGCCGTTCTGATCAGGAGTTTGAGCTAAATGGCAAGAAAGAGCACCAACAACCCGCGCCCCAAGCGGCGTCGTGGGATGGAGATGAGAAGGGGCAGGCCCAAGCCCTGCGCCTTTTGCAAGCAGCGAATCGACCACATCGACTGGAAAGATGTCGGCGTTCTTCGCAAGTACATGTCCGATCGGGGCAAGATTCGCGGCCGTCGTGTGAACGGGAACTGCCCGACACACCAGCGTGCCATGGCCAACGCCATCAAGAATGCGCGTGAGATGGCCCTGCTTCCCTACCTCAGCACGAAATGAAGCTGATTCTCATCTCAGATGTGAACGACCTGGGCAAGCGTGGTGATGTGGTTGATGTAGCCGAGGGCTACGCCCGGAACTTCCTGCTCCCGAGGAAGAAGGCGGTGAAGGCGAACGAGGGTGCCCTGGTCCAGGCGGAGACGATCCGCGAGGCCCGCATCGAGTCCGAGCGCAAAGCCAAGGACCAGGCGGAGCTCGTGGCCAGCCAACTGGTGGGCAGCAGGGTCGTGATCGCCGCCCAAGCCGGTGACGAAGGCCAGCTATACGGTTCGGTGGGTTTGGCTGACGTGGTCGAGGGCGTGCGTCGCTTTACCGGCATCGAGCTCGACCGGGCGACAGTTGAGATCCCGAAACCGATCAAGGCGATCGGGCTCCACGAGATCCTCATCCGACTCCACCCCGACGTGGAGTTTCCCCTCACCCTGGACGTGATCCCCGTCTCGTAGACCACTTACCTGAGGTACGTGGCGCCACATATGGCGCCACGCCGACACAGAAGGGCCCCGCGTCATGAGACGTGGGCCTTTCTCTGTTTGGAATCGAACCGGTGGGGAAACAGGGCGGGCAAGACTGGGGCGGTTCACGGCTGGGAGCCCAAGCGGAAGAGTTGAACCCCATGCAAGTCTCGCTATGGCGGGGGTCGCTCAGGACATACGTGGTCCTGATCCTCGTGATTTCGTTTGCTTTGTTTGTCACCTCGGCACCTGCCGGGGCGGCGCCAAAGAAAGCCTGCGACAACCGAAACAACAACACAATCAGCAAATTGCTCGAATGTGTGACGATCGAAGGGGTCCGTGAGCATCAGGCCGCCCTCCAGGAGATAGCCGACGACAACGACGGCACCAGGTCGGCTGGCACAACCGGCTACGACGCTTCGGTGGATTATGCCGCCGAGATTCTCACCGGAGCCGGCTACGAGGTCACCATCCAGCAGTTCGACTTCGCATTCGAAGTAGACGACTCGACGCTGATTCAATCCTCGCCGACGACGGCCGAGTACCCGGTGTTCAGCGCCCAATTCGACGAATCGGCGCCCGGGACGGCCAGCGGACGTGTGGTTCCTATCGATGTGATGGTCCCGCCCGGTCCCTTGGCCAACGACAGCACCAGCGGCTGTGAGGACTCGGACTTCACCGCGGCCGGCTTCCAGACCGGCGATGTCGCGTTGATCCAGCGGGGGACATGCGCTTTCGCAATCAAGGTGCTCAACGCCCAGGCTGCCGGAGCCTCGGCCGTCATCATCTTCAACGAAGGTCAGACAGGACGCACCGGATTCATCACTCCGATCGGGTCGGCACCGGGTCTCGGGATTCCGGTGGTGGCCACTGACTTCGCCAACGGTGCGGCCCTGTACAACGTCACGCTGACCGATGAGGTGCAGGTGACGGTCAACGCCGATTTCACCTCCGAGATCCGCCAGGCAGAGAACATCCTGGCTGAGACCAAGAAAGGCAACGACGACAACGTGGTTATGGTCGGTGCCCATCTCGACTCCGTCCTGGACGGGCCCGGGATCAACGACAACGGGTCGGGCTCGGCCGCCTTACTGGACGTCGCCGAGGCGATGCGCAAGTTCAAGCCGAACAACACGGTCCGCTTCGCCCTTTGGGGTGCCGAGGAGTTCGGTCTCCTGGGCTCGGACTTCTACGTGTCGTCCCTGACTCCTGAGGAGCAGGACGCCGTCGCCCTCTACCTGAACTTCGACATGATCGGGTCGTCGAACTATGTACGTTTCGTATACGACGGTGACGGTTCTGGCTTTGGCATCCCGGGCCCGGAGGGCTCGGCCCCAATCGAGACCCTGTTCACCGAGTTCTACTCGGACCGCGGTCTTGAAAGCGAGGAGACCGCCTTCGACGGGCGCTCGGACTACGGGCCGTTCATCGCGGTCGGTATCCCGGCCGGGGGGCTGTTCACCGGTGCGGAGGGCATCAAGACTCAGGAGCAGGTCGATATCTATGGAGGTGACCTGGGTGAGCAGTACGACCCGTGCTATCACGAGGCCTGCGACACCTTTGACAATGTCGCCCTCGACGTGCTCGACCTGAACGCCGATTCTGTCGCATTCGCCACGATGACCTATGCCAAGAGCACGGCCACCGTGGATGACGCCGCGGCAGCGGCGGCGTCTGCCCGGGCGTCGGCGGCCGACGACGGCTTCGCCGTTCGCGGCAACCGCGCCGAAGGCTGACAATCTGAGCTGACTTCGGTCACAGTCTCACCCGGTGCCCTCCAACACCGGGTGAGACGCGTCAACGACAGATTTCGCGGGCTTCCTGTCAATGTCTTCCACCGCGAAAAACAAACAGCGGAACGGCTTGGTCTGCCTGTTGGCTTCGGTCTAAGTTCTGTTCGCTTCCCCCGAAGCTGGTTCGATCTTCCCCCAACCCATGGGTGGTTCGACGCGCCTACTTCGCGAAAACGAAATCTGTCACACCCAACCCGTTTGATGAGGAAGTGAATGACTGGCATGACCGATCAGGGGCAGATGAGGCCGGGTTACCGAAACCCGCCGCACTCCAGGGAGGCGGAGGAATCGGTCATTGGCGCTGTTCTCCTGTCGGAGGAGGCGGTCAACGAGGTCATGGACCGGCTCCACCCACCTGACTTCTACGTCCCGGCCCATCAGGCGATCTTCGAGGCGATCCGTGAGCTGTTCGACGGCAACCAGGCCATCGACGCGGTAACGGTGTCCGAGGAGCTCCGGAGGAAGGGCGAGCTGGACAAGATCGGCGGCGTCTCCTACCTGGCCCGGCTGGTGGACATCGTGCCCTCCACATCCAACATCGTGTACTACGCCGGCATCGTCGAGGAGCACGCCAAGCGGCGTGAGCTGATCCGGGCAGGGGCCTCGGTGACCGAGGTTGCGTTCGACATCGATGAGGAGATCGCCCGCGTCCTCGATCGGGCGGAGCAGGCCGTTCTCGCGGTGGCCGAACGTCGAAGCTCGCAGACCCTGCTCGAAGTCGGACCGCTGTTCAGCGACGTGCTGGAGCACATCGAGATGTTGGAACAGCGGGGCTCGGAGATGACCGGTCTACCCACCGGTTACGTCGACATCGACAAGAAACTGGCTGGTCTCCAGGCGGCCAACCTGGTGGTCATCGCAGCAAGACCGGCCATGGGAAAATCGTCGTTGGCTCTTGGGATAGCGGTGAACGCCGCCACCCAAGGAGAGCCGGTCGCCATCTTCTCGCTGGAGATGTCAAAGGAGGAGATCGTCCAGCGCATCCTCTCCTCGGTGGGCCGGGTCGACTCGATGAAGCTTCGGTCGGGCCAGCTGGGGCCACTCTGGCAGCGGGTGGTCGACGCCGCCGGGAAGATGTACAAGACGCCGATCTTCATCGACGACTCCCCGGTTGTCACGGTGACCGACATCCGGGCCAAGTGCCGTCGTCTGAAGCGCAAGAAGGGGTTGTCGTTGGTGGTGATCGACTACTTGCAGTTGATGGAGGCTTCCAATCGGGAGAACCGTCAGCAGGAGATCTCCGAGATCACGAGAAACCTGAAAAACTTGGCGCGGGAGCTCGAGGTCCCGGTCATCGCCGTCTCCCAGCTCAACCGCTCACTGGAAGCCAGAGAGGACAAGCGACCCCGCCTCTCCGATCTACGCGAGTCGGGTTGTCTAACGGCCGACACCCGTCTGGTGCGGGCGGACACCAACGCAGAGGTCACTCTCGGGGAGTTGGTCGCGTCTGGCGCCACAGACGTGCCAGTGTGGAGTCTGAACGACCGCTACCGATTGGTTGCCTCCCAGCTCACCCATGCATTCTCCAGTGGTGTCAAACCCGTGTTCGATCTGGAGTTGGCGTCGGGGCGCACCGTCCGCGGTTCCGGGAACCACCCGTTTTTGACCATCGAGGGATGGGTCCGTCTCGACGATCTCAAGCCGGGAGACCGAATCGCCAGCTCGCTGCGTTCGGTTGCAGGTGGGTCGTCCCGGTCGGCGAGAGGCGACCTGATTCCGGCGGTGATCTGGGAGTACATCAGGACCAAGGCGCTTCCTGCCGTCGGTTTCTCGGAGCAGGAGTTGGCCGAGCGCACAGGGACGTCCTACTTGGAACTCACAAGTGGCAAATCGGGGGTGTCGCGCTCACGGATGCGTCGGTTGGCGACGGCGCTGGATGACGAGTACCTGGACAGCCTGGCCCATTCAGACGTGCTGTGGGACCGGGTGGTGGCGGTCACACCCAGGGGAGAAGAAGAGGTCTTCGACGCCACCGTTGAGCTGACACACAACTTCCTGGCCAACGGCATCGTCGCCCACAACTCGATCGAACAGGACGCAGACGTCGTGATGTTCATCTATCGCCACGAGTACTACCACCCCGAGGAGCAGGAGAAGAAGGGGATCGCCGAGGTGATCGTGGC
>CAZRID010000219.1:0-5495 GCA_964600055.1 uncultured Acidimicrobiaceae bacterium | reverse complement strand
GCCAGCATTCCGGTCGCATTCGGGTACACCGGCGCCTACACGGCGGCCGCGCACGGAATGGCACCGGACGTGCCGATCGTCGGAAGGGTCACCCAGGACCCGGATCAGACGTTCGATCCGACGGACGAGGGCAACGGCGCCACCCGCCACGACATCGTGGCGACGGACGCTGCCTTCCTGAGGATTACGCTCACCACCGACGATCTGGTGCCACCCGACGCCGCTATCGACATCGACCTCTTCCTGTTCAACTCGGCAGGGGCGCTGGTGGGGGCCTCCGGTGCCGGTGGCACCGATGAGCTGATAGAGCTGGAGCTACCGGCAAACGACACCTACACCCTCTGGGTGCATGGTTGGCAGGTCGCACCCGCCGTTTCGGTGGAATACAGCCTCAACACCTGGCAAGTCCCGTTGAGCGGCGGGGTGTCCCTTGCGGTGAATACGGCGCCTGCATCGGCGAGCCAGGGGACCGTCGGCACCGTCGAGGTTGGCTGGACCGGGCTCGTCCCACCAGGTGGCTATCTCGGTGCCGTTTCCCACTCGGATGGCGCCGGCATCCTCGGCCTCACGTTGGTGGAGGTTGATTCCTAGGAAACGCCGCCCGAATTGCAGAAAGGGGCACCTCGCAGGAGGTGCCCCTTTCTCGTCGGCCACCTAGTCGTTGAACCCGGGAGGCGGGACCATCTCCAGCTCGCCTGTGTCGTCCTTAGAGACGACGAATGACCCTTCCGACGGCTGCTCACAGAGGAAGAGGCCACCACCCCCCTGGTGATAGGCATAAGTGGTTTCGTCGTGCATCAGGGTGACTCTCGCCCCGTCAACCAGGGCCTGGGTGTAGGACATGTCGGGTTGGGGGCAGCCGATTGAGCCGTCGTTCCAGGTTACGGCGGCGGCTTCGGTGATAGCGATCTCTTCCTCCTGGATGCCAAGGTGGTCGGCAAGGTCGGCCCGGGCCTCTGCCGCCAAGGCAAGCAGCTCCGTGTCGGATGGTGGCGAGGTCTGCAAGGTGGGTTCCTCCGTGTTTGTCGTCGAAGGCTGTTGGGAGGTGGTGGTCGTCGTGGAATCGGGTTGGGCCAACGGCTCATCGGCAGAGGCACAGCCCACGAGGGTCAATGCGAGAACGCCCGAAACCGCCAACTTTCTCATGTGGTACATCCAAACTTAGGACGTCGCCCGGTTTGTGGACGGTTCCCGCTATTTGCGAGCGACCAGAACCCGGAAGTCACCGAGACCACGGGGGTGGAGCAGGGTCTCGGCCTCCGTCTTCCGGGTGCGAAGTCTGAGCCGCTCCATCTCGTCGCCTGATCTCGCCGCCTCCAACTCGGCGTGTCGGAGCTCCGACAGAAGATCTCGCAACCCGAGGTCGGTGAGAAAGTCGTCCTGACGATGCAACTCGACGGCGGCACCGCACAATTTGGCGGCGGCGATCAGCGCCGAGAAGTTCACATCGGCCGTGATGTCGGTCCCTCCCGGCTCATCGAGCGGATGGGGGCCCAGATGATGGGCACGGTAGGTGCGAAGGGTCCCGTCCTGACGTCTCGGAACCAGGTTCTCGGCAGTGTCCCCATAGTCGAAGATGACGACCGAACCCTCCTCGAGCCGGTCGAGGGCGTCCCTGATCCAAACCTCGGCTTGGAGTTGGACCTCAACCCAGCCGCCATCTGGCACCTCCCCGCCGTGGCTATCAAGCCAATCGACAACCTCAGGCCTCGCCTCGGCGTCCACGAATCCCAGGTCCTCGCTGTCGTTGCCCACCCAGCGCTCACGCCAGACACCTTCGACCCGCTGGGCCAGGGCCATCGGGAGGTTGTCGATCAATTCGTTGGCGATGACCACACCACGGATCCGGTCGGGCATCGACTCACTCACCCGGTCCTCAGGGAGCATTGCCCTAAGTGCGGCCCGGGCGGCCGGTGAAGCCTCAATGGCGCTGGCTTCGACCTTGACCGACTCCAGCAGCGGACGAAGCAGTGAACCCGACCCGCCGGCGACCTCCACCAGCTCGAATGGCTCTCCGATGCGACGACGCTCTTCCTCCACATATGCCGCCAGGGTCTGACCGAACAGTGGGCTCACCTCGGGTGAGGTGAGGAAGTCCCCGGCTTTCTCCGAGCGCAGCTTTCCCGTGGCAAAAAAGCCACCATCCGGGTCATACAGGGAGAGCCACATAAACTCCTCGAATGGAATCGGACCGGAGGTGGAGATCCTCTGCTGGATGATTTCTTTGAGTTTCATCGCCTAGCGTCAGGGATATGAGGTTCGGAGTCTTCATCTTTCCCATGGATACGGCAATTCGCCCCGACCACCTGGCCAGGGAGGTGGAGGCGCGGGGGTTCGAGTCGCTTTGGTTTCCCGAGCACTCGCACATCCCGGTTTCGAGGGTCACGCCGTGGGGCGGCCAGAAGGGGGCGCCCCCTCTGCCCGATCACTACTGGCGGTCTCACGACGCCTTCGTCGCACTCGCCTACGCCGCGGCGGCGACCTCGACCTTGCGTTTGGGAACCGGGGTCAGCCTTGTCGCCCAGAGGGATCCGATCTGGACCGCAAAGGAGGTGGCGTCTCTCGATGCTCTCTCCGGAGGGCGGTTTCTGTTTGGGATCGGGTACGGCTGGAACAAGGAGGAGATGGTCCAGCACGGTGTGGAATACACACAGAGGCGGGCCGTGCTCCGGGAGAAGGTGCTGATGATGAAGGCCCTGTGGACCGAGGAGGACGCCGTCTTTGAGGGGGAGTTGATGACGCTCGAGCCCTCGTGGGCATGGCCCAAGCCGTTGCAGCAACCACATCCTCCGATCATCATGGGGGCCGCCGCTGGCCCCAAGACGCTCGCCGACATGGTCGAGTTCTGCGATGGGTGGATGCCCCTGGCCACCCGCATGGACATCGCGAGCGCGGTCTCCCGGGTGCGTGAGGCGGTCGCTGCTGCGGGGCGTGATCCCCACGCATTCGAGATCACCGCCTACGGGGCAAAAGTGGACTCGGTCGACACCCTGGCCGCAGCCGGCGTCGACCGGGTGGTCTTCAACCTCCGCCCACTCCCCCCGGCCGAGACCATCCCGCACCTGGACCGCCTGGCAGCCGAGGTGGGGCTGTTACCGCTTACCTGAGGTACGTGGCGTCATATATGGCGCTAAACGCACAGAGAATCGAAAGTCTTGCGTCGCGATCGTTTTCTCGGCATGTTCGCCAAATGAGCGAATCGACGAAGGCGGTCATCACCCACGCAATCGCCAACGAAGGCGTGATCACCCGACGTGAGGCGCTGGCCCTCGGGATCAATGAACGCTCACTCGACAGGCGACTGGACGAGGGCGTTCTGGTGAAGATCGCACCAGCGGTGTATGCCCTACCCGGCGTGTTCGGGGCCGAATCGTCAATCCTCGCTGCCGCGACGCGGGGCCTGGGGGCAGTCGTGTCACATCAGGCGGCGGCGCGGCTCCATGGTGTGACTGTTGCCGGTCCCAGGCTTGTGGTCTCGGTGCCCCATCGACGGACGCACCTGTTCTCAGACGTGGTGGTGCACCAACTGACCGACATTCGTGACGTCGACGTGAGCCGCGTGGGCGGATTGCCGATTACCACGCCTTGCCGCACCGTGCTGGACCTTGCCTCAGTCCTATCGCTGTCACAACTGGGGCGGGCGATCGACCGGTTCGCTACGAAGGGCCTCGCCAACTTCGAGCAGATGAGTCAGGTCCTCGACGAGCTCGGAAGAAAAGGCAAACCGGGCGTCGTTCGTCTTCGTCATGCGCTCGAGCCGAGGCTGTCGTCATCGGGCAACTCCGAGAGCGACCTCGAGTCTCGCCTGCTCGAACTGATCCGATTGAGCAGTCTCCCAGAGCCCCAGCCGCAACACCGACCGAATTGGCTCAAGCACGTGAATGGACGAGTAGACCTCGCCTATCCAGAGTCCAACCTGGTGATCGAAGGCGACAGTCGGGAGTGGCATGGGGATGAGTACACCTTCCAGGCCGATCGGGAACGGGACAACCTCGCACAACTGGCAGGGTGGAGGATCCTCAGATTCACCTGGCACGACATCACACGGAGGCCCGACTACGTCGTGTCCTCGATTCGCCGTGCCCTCGGAGTTTCTTTGTCCGTTTAGCGTCACATATGACGCCAGGTACCTCAGGTAACGAGAACGGGGCCCCGGTGAGAGGCCCCTTTCTCCATGTCTTGGGGTTGGTTAGAAGTCCATCCCGCCGCCGCCGTCGTGGCCATGGCCACCGCCGGGCATTGCCGCGGCGGGCTCCTTCTCCTCGGCCACGAGCGCCTCGGTGGTGAGGAGCAACGCTGCGATCGATGCTGCGTTCTGCAGCGTCGAACGAGTCACCTTGGCCGGGTCGATGACACCGGCCGCGACCAGATCCTCGTAAACGCCGGTGGCGGCATTGAAGCCGACATTTCCCTCGGCGGTGCGCACGTGCTCGACGACGACCCCGCCTTCGAATCCGGAGTTCACCGCGATCTGTCGGAGAGGCTCCTCGATGGCCTTGCGGACGATCGACCGACCGGTCTTCTCGTCATCGCTCCCGCCGCGGATCTTGTCGATGGCAGTCTGCGCACGAAGGAGGGCAACGCCACCTCCGGGCACGATGCCCTCTTCAACGGCGGCACGGGTCGCCGACACGGCATCCTCGATGCGGTGCTTTTTCTCCTTCAGCTCCACCTCGGTGGCGGCGCCGACCTGGATCACAACCACACCGCCGGACAGCTTAGCGAGACGCTCCTGGAGCTTCTCCTTGTCCCAGTCCGAATCGGTGCTCTCGATCTCACGCTCGATCTGCTTGATCCGCGCCTTGACGTCGGTCTCGGACCCGGCACCATCGATCACGGTGGTGTTGTCCTTGGAGACGACGACCTTGCGGGCACGACCGAGCATGTCCAGGGTCACGTTCTCCAGCTTGAGCCCGACTTCCTCGGAGATGACAGTTCCCCCGGTGAGGATGGCGATGTCCTGGAGCATGGCCTTGCGCCGCTCGCCGAAACCGGGAGCCTTGACCGCGACGGACGAGAACGTCCCCCGGATCTTGTTGACGACGAGAGTGGCCAGAGCCTCTCCCTCGACATCCTCGGCGATGACCAGCACGCTCTTGCCCGACTGCATCACCTTCTCGAGCACCGGGACCAGGTCGTTCACCGAGCTGATCTTCTGGTTGGCGATGAGGACGTATGGATCCTCGAGCACCGCCTCCTGGCGATCAGGGTCGGTGATGAAGTAGAAGTTGATGAAGCCCTTGTCGAACTGCATTCCCTCGGTGAACTCGAGCTCGAGCCCGAAGGTCTGGCCTTCCTCGACCGTGATGACCCCGTCTTTGCCCACCCTCTCCATCGCCTCGGCGATGACCTTGCCGATGGTGGGGTCGTTGTTGGCCGAGATTGAGGCGACCGCGGCGATCTGCTCTGACTTACCGATATTCACCGGCACAGACATATCGCCGATTGCCTCGACGACCTTCTCGACCGCGGCCTCGATGCCACGCTTGAGGTCC
>CAZRID010000218.1:0-5638 GCA_964600055.1 uncultured Acidimicrobiaceae bacterium | reverse complement strand
TCCGGGTCGACCTTGAACACGGTGATCACACCCGACAGCAGGTCAGCTCAGCCCAACCGCTCTTTGACCGTCGCCACGATCCGGTCCACCGAAGGTATCGCCATGTCCTCGAGGGCCTCGGCTGCAGGAAGCGGGATGTGAGGCGTGGTGATCCGGACCACCGGGCCGTCGAGGTCCCAGAAGACCTCGTCGACCGCAATCGAGGCGACCTCGGCCCCCCAACCGCAGAGGCGGGGGTTCTCCTCGACCGTGAACAACCGGCTGGTCTTCGAAACCGACCCCAGGATGGTCTGTGTGTCCAGAGGCACCAGCGAGCGCACATCGATCACCTCAGCCGAGATTCCCTCCCCGGCCAACCGCTCCGCCGCCTCCAGGGCGCGCGGGACCATCAGGGCGAGAGCGACGATGGTGCAGTCGCTGCCCTCGCGGAGCACCTTGGCCACACCCAACTCGTCGACGATCTCACCGTCCGGAACCTCGCCCTTGACCGCCAGGAGCGATTTATGCTCGAAGAACACCACAGGGTCGGGGTCACGGATCGCTGCCGCCATCAACCCGACCACGTCGTGCGGGGTCGAAGGGGCGACGACCTTCAGACCGGGGATCATCATCACCCAGTTCTCGACGCTCTGTGAATGTTGGGCGCCGAACCTGGAGCCCCCGCCGTTGTGGGTGCGAACCACTACCGGCACACTCATCTGCCCGCCGGTCATGTACCTCGACTTGGCCATCTCGTTGGCCAGGATGTCGAAGCACACGGCGATGAAGTCCGAGAACATGATCTCGGCGATCACCGGCACCCCGGTCATCGCAGCTCCCATCGCCGCACCGAGGATCGCCTGCTCCGAGATCGGGGTGTCACGGATGCGGGAGGGGCCGAACTCATCGAGCAGCCCCACCGTCGTCTTGAACACCCCGCCGGCGCCGGCGATGTCCTCGCCGAGCATCACGAGGTTCGGGTCGCGGCGCATCTCCTGGGCGATGCCCTGAGCCACGGCCGTCCGATAGGTCAGTTCCGCCACGCCGAGCCTCCGTCTGCCCAAACATCGGTCATCAGGTGCTCACGACCCGGCTCGCGGCCCGCCTTGGCGAACTCGGTTGCCTCGTCGACTCTCCTCGCCACGTCCTGTTGGATCGAGCTCAGGTCGCCCTCGGGGACACCGAGCCGCAACAGTCGCTCGTGGTACATCGGGATCGGGTCGCGCGCCTTCCATGCCTCGATCTCGGCCGGGGGCCGGTACTTGCCCGGGTCGGCGCGACTGTGTCCCTGCTCGCGATATGTCTGGGCCTCGACCAGCGCTGGGCCTTCTCCCCGTCGGGCCCGCTCGATCACGCTCTTCGCCATCTGGTAGACCGCGTCTGCGTCATTGCCGTCGACGATGATGCTCTCCAGGCCGTATGCCGAGGCCCGATCGGCAGCCGGGTTGGGCACCGCGGTGATGAGATCGATCGGCGTGTACTCCATCCACAGGTTGTTCTCGCAAACGAAGATCACGGGCAGGTCCCAGATCGCCGCCAGGTTGAGCGCTTCGTGGAAGGCGCCGATGTTGGTCGTGCCGTCCCCAAAGAAACACACCGCAACCTGATCGCTGCCCCGTATCTGCGCCGACCAGGCCGCGCCGTTGGCGATCGTTAGGTGGGCGCCGATGATGGCGTACGAGCCCATCATCCCGTGCTCGACCGAGGTCAGGTGCATCGAGCCCCCCTTCCCCTTGAGTATCCCGTTCTCCCTGCCCAGGAGCTCGGCGAGGACCGGGCCCGGCTCGGCCCCACGGGCCAGGGTGTGGGCGTGACCCCGATAGGTGGCGAAGCTGTAGTCGTCTGGGCGCATTGCCTGCCCGAATCCCGTGGCCACCGCCTCCATGCCGAGGGAGAGATGCGAGGTCCCCTTGACCAGGTTCTGCATGAACAGGTCATAGGCCCGCTTTTCGAACTGACGGAGCAGTTGCTGTGTCTCGTAGAACTCGAGACGCCGCTCGAGGGGGATGTCGAGGCGATCGTTGTCGCGGTTCTCCGGTTTGGGCAGCCGGGGCTCTCTCAGGGCATAGTCGTAGAGCCCCTCATCGGTCTTGCTAGTACTCATCGGCAATCATCAGCTCCTTTCATCGCAACAAGGTAATGAACCTGGGCTCGCCCAAACCGTTCTCGCACATCAGGAGGAACGTGGCCCTCCAAGGACACAGGCTGCGACATGACCTGGGCCTCGTCGTGTGAGCTCGACGTCCTCCACCCGTTGGAACTTCAAGGTGACCGTTCTGTCGTCGATCGAAACTTCCTCTATTGCCTCCCTCATCGCTGCCGGCACCCGGTGTGATTCGATCAGCGCGGTAAGCCGCTGGGCGGCTGTCGGATCCGCGAACCGGAGGTCGGCTTCGAAAGCACTCCGTTGCTCCACACCGTCGACCTGGTCGAACAGGCCCGGTTCATCCTGAAGTCTGAGCACGACATCATCGACCTCCCATCCGCACAAGGGCGTCACAACCGGACAGCGGGTATGAAATCGACAGCCTTGCGGGGGTCGGGCCGGATCGGGAACGCTCCCCTCCAACCCTCGGAACTGTGAGCGGTCATCCTCCAGGTCAGGGCTCGCACCGAGCAGCGCCCTGGTGTAGGGGTGATGGGGAGTCTCGAAGATCACTTCCGTTGGGCCGGCCTCGGCGACCCTTCCCACATACATGACCACTATCTGATCAGCCATGTGACGCACGACAGAGAGATCATGGGTGATGAACAGATAGGTGAGGCCGCGCTGCTCCTGGAGATCCTGAAGGAGGTTGAGGATCTGGGCTTGGACCGATACATCCAGGGCACTGGTGGGCTCGTCGAGTATCAGCAGCTCCGGATCCAAGGCAAGCGCCCTTGCGATCGAGATGCGCTGCTGCTGGCCACCGGAGAATTGGTGTGGGTACCGGTAAAGGTGCTGACGGCCCATACCGACCTGCTCGAGCAGCTCCACGACCCTCTCCGTCAGGTCACTGCCTGAAGTCCCGTGCTGGACCCTGAGCGGGCGACCCACGATGTCCCTCACCAGATGCCTCGGGTTGAGCGACGCAAAAGAGTCCTGGAAAACGACCTGACAGTTACGGCGGAACCGTCCCCACGCCGGCCCCTCGAGCAGATCGACACGGTGAGCGGCCTCGATGATAGAGAGCTCCGCCCTCTGGTCATGGGTCAGGTCGGCCTCTGGCACGAGCAAGAGCTCGTCGAGTCGAGTCTTCGTGGGCGCATCCACATCGAAGAACACGCCGCCGCCGGTCGGGGCGGTGAGACCGCTGACCACGCGACCCAGCGTCGTCTTCCCGCAACCGCTCTCCCCGACCAGGCCCAGGGTCTCGCCACGGTGGAGGTCGAAGCTGACTCCGTCAACAGCCTTCACGTGACCGGCGACTCTTTGCAACGCCCCTTCACGAATCGGGAAGTAGCGCTCCAGCCGTCTGACTGCCAGCACAGTCCCGGCGCTGTTCGTGACATCGACGTCCTGTGCGAGCCGACCATGCGTTGTCATCTGATGACCCGCTCGAACGTTGGAAGGGAAGACCCCGGCGCCTCCGGTGGGTGGTGGATGAAGCAAGCGACTGCGTGATCCGCCGCGGTAGTGGTCAGCGCCGGGTCGGCGAGGGTACAAATCTCTGCCTCGTGTGGGCAGCGCCCACTGAACCGACAGCCAGGGGCCGGATCGACGAGCTCAGGCACGGTGCCTTCGATTGCAACCAGGCGTCCCTTCGGGTGAGTGGCCGACGGTATCGCCTCGAGCAAACCCCTGGTGTATGGGTGCTGAGGGTCGTTGAACATTTGATCTGCGGAACCGACCTCGGCGATTCGTCCCGCATACATGACGGCGACCCGGTCGCACACCCGTCTCACCAAAGAGAGGTCATGGCTTATGTAGAGAACGGAGGTTTTCGTCCGCTCCTGGAGCTCGTTGATCAACTCGATGATGCGGGCCTGGACTGTCACATCGAGGGCAGTGGTGGGCTCATCCGCGATGAGCAGGTCGGGTTTACAGGCCAGCGCCTGTGCGATCATCACTCGCTGTCTCATACCCCCGGAGAGCTGGTGGGGATAGCGGTCCATCACCTTGAGAGGGTTTGGGATCTGGGTCTCGGCGAGAGCAGCAGCAATCATCTCGTCGACCGCCGCATCGATCCGATCGCGGCTTGTGCGAAAAGGCGGGACAGCGAGAGCCAACTTCTCCGTGGCCCTTGATCGAAGGGAGGCCCGTCTTTGCAGGAGAGCCGGAGTTTCCTCCGGGTCGAACCCAGCTTTGACCAGCACCTCTCGGGTCCGGTGTTGGAGAAACACCTCCCCGACCTGTTGCCTGACCGACAGCGAAGGATTCAAGGCCTTCCCAGGGTCCTGGTAGATCATCGCAATCCGATTCCCACGAATCTGGCGCAGCCGCTTCTCCGGGACGGTGAGCAGGTCGACCTGCTCGATCCCGGTATTCCCGCAGTTGATGCAGCCAGTCCCTGAACAAGACGAGCATTGCGCAGGCACCCGGCCGGTCGAACCACAGTTGGCGCACCCTTCCCCATTGCAGCGTTCGCAGATCTTGTGTGGCCTGAAGATGATCGAGCCGTCAGCCTGGATGCCCGGCGGCATTGGCACCAGGCGCAGGAAGGATCTCGCGGTCACGCTCTTGCCACAGCCTGTCTCGCCCACGAGACCGAGGGTCTCTCCGTCCCGAATCGAGAAGTCAACTCCGTCGACGGCGTGCACGATCCCCGCTTTGGACTGGAAATGGACCTTGAGGTTCCGAACCTCGGCAACGATCGGGGCCGTGCCCGTAGCCGGCGCGGCAGTCGTTTTTCCGGACAGGGTCATCGACTCGTCTCGGTCCTCGGATCGAGTACGTCGCGCAAACCGTCACCCACGAGGTTGAAGGCCAGGGCCCAGATGAAGACCATGAGGCCGGGGAAGGTCGATGCCCACCACCGGCCAGCCGAGATGCCAGTCTGGCCATCGGAGACCAGGACCCCCCATTCGGCGAGACCAGCCTCGGCTAACCCGATGAAGCTCAGCGTCGCTCCCACGAGGACGATGTGCCCCATGTCGAGCGTGGCCTGGACCATGACCGGCGTGATCGAATTGGGGAGGATGTCGCGAAGGTAGATGCGCCACTGCGAGTCGCCGCTGATCCGGGCGGCGTCGATGTACTCGTTTTCCTTCACGTGAATGATCTGCGCCCTCATGATCCGGGCGTACTTGACCCAGAACACCACAGCCAGGGCGAAGATGATGTTGGTGAAGGACGGCCCGAGGACGGCGGCGATGGCCAGGGCGAATATCAGCTCGGGGATCGACAGGAAGACATCGACGATCCGCATCAGGATCTCGTCGATGCGGCCACCCTTGATACCAGCGATGCTTCCCACGATCACTCCCACTGTGACCGTGATCGAGACCACGATGATCGACAGGCGGAGTGAGGTGCGGGCACCCCAGATCACCCCGTAGAGGACATCACCTCCGGTGCCGGTGGTGCCCAGTGGGTGACCAGCCGAGCCGGGTGGGACGTTGAGGGCGGACCAATCACGCGGCATCTGATAGGGGTCGGGGAGGTTGGGCTCGATCAGCACCGGTGCCAGGATCGCCATTCCGATCATCAGCACGATGAGGATGGCTCCGGCCATCGTGG
>CAZRID010000217.1:0-5644 GCA_964600055.1 uncultured Acidimicrobiaceae bacterium | reverse complement strand
ACTCCGGGATCAAGGGCAGGTTCCACGAGGACCGGTTGGAAGACGACCACCGCCTCGTCGATGACACCTACCCGGTGATGAAGGTGGTCGACGGCGAGCTGCGCCAGGTCGACGTGCCGGCACTGAATGCACTGAACGCCCGGTTGCGGGACGACTTCATCGAGGATTGCAAGGCCGGGATCACACGCTGGAACAACGAGATGGCAGAGCGGGGCATCGATTTCGAAATCAAACTGCCTCACGTCGCCTTCAACCGGCGGATCGGTGAGTTCGGCGAGATCTCGGTCGATCCCGACGGGTCGTTGATCTCGGAGGACGAGTTCGAAGCGAATCAGGCCAGGTGGCTCCCCACTGCAGACGATCGGTCCTACATCGAGAGCCTGATGCAGCCGGAGATGGAGATGGGCAAGTTTGCCGGGTGGATCGCTCCACCATCCCGGGGCATTCAGGGCAAGCCGACGGACTTCGAGTACGTGAAGCTCCCATGACCCACAGGGTGTCGACGAGGGCGCGAACTCTCGATCGCCGGGCGGCCCTGATCCGGGTGGCATACAAGGTGATGGCCCGGGACGGGGTCCATCGCGTCCCCCTCCAACAGATCGCCACCGAAGCTGGAGTCTCCAAGGGCTTGTTGATCTATCACTTCCAGACCAAGGACGGCTTGGTGCTGGCGGCTCTCGAGTGGGTGCTGGAGGCGACGGAGACCCGGATCCGCAAGGTCCTTGCCGAATCCGATGACCCGGCCAACGCGATTTCCAACGTGGTTGACGCTATCTGGTGGAAGCCGGATGCCAACCGCGACTTCTTCCGCTTCTATCTCGATGGGGTGGAGCACCAGGCGCGCTCCCCGGAGTTCGACGAGTTCGCCGACAAGGGTCGCGCGATCATGAACACCTTCTATCGAGAGGTGATCGTCGCCGGGGTGGATGCCGGGGTTCTGCAGGTCGCAGATCCGACCATCGGGGCCATCCAGATGAGGGCGCTGATCGAGGGCATGTTCCTCCAGTGGCTCCAAACAAGCGATTGGCGGACCAACCACGCGAACTACAGGGAGCAGTGTCGCCAGGCTCTGTTGAGAGTCCTTGGCGGCCGGGATTGACGCGCCAAATCACCGTGGGTTCAGCCGGGGTGAACTGCAATCTTGGCGGCCCAGGCATCGCTGACCCGGGTGGCCAGCTCTCCAACGGCAACCAGGTCCTCCGGAGTCGTCCTGGCGACCCAGTCCACTGCCCGGCCATCCGGCAAGTTCCCGGCGAGGGGTAGTCGGATTGCCGCGTCACTAAGTTGGGGCGCAAGTGACTTCCTGCGAACCGACGACATGACTGAGGTCGATCCCCATCTGTTTGTGATCTTTGGTGGGACCGGGGATCTCGCTCATCGCAAGCTGATCCCGTCCTTGTACCGGCTGATCGCCGACGAGGGAATGGGTGACAATTGCGTCGTCCTCGGGGTGGCGAGACAGGACATGGATGACGAGGGCTACCGGAAATGGACGCAGGAGGCGCTCGTCGCCGGGGAAATTAACGAGGAAGGGGCAATCGCGTGGTGTGAGAGCAGTGTCTATTACTGCTCCTTGAAGGACGGGGCGGAGGGCTACGACGACCTTCGGCGACGGGTCGAGGAGATCGAAACGAAGCGGGGCCTACCGGGTAACCGAGCCTTCTACCTGGCGATTCCGCCCCGGGTCTTTACCTCGACGATCGAGGGCTTGGGGAGCTCGGGGTTGAACCAAGCCCCCGGTTGGACCCGGGTCGTCGTCGAGAAGCCTTTCGGAACCGATCTGGAGACGGCCCGAGAGCTGAATCGGCTGGTTCTGTCCCACTTCGACGAGTCGCAGATCTATCGCATTGACCACTATCTCGGGAAGGCCACGGTTCAGAACCTTCTCACCTTTCGTTTTACCAACCCCATGTTCGAACGCCTCTGGAACCGGGATCGGGTAGCACGGGTTGCTATCACGGTCGCCGAGGATCTGGGTATCGGCGGGCGCGCCGGCTACTACGACCACGCGGGCGTTCTCCGGGACATGGTGCAGAACCATCTCACCCAACTTCTCGCCCTCATCGCCATGGAGCCCCCCAATGTCTTCGATGCCGATCAGATTCGCGACGAGAAGGTGAAGGTCATCGAGGCAATTGCCGACATCGAGCCGGACCATGTCGTGTATGGGCAGTACGACTCAGGAACGATCAATGGATCGCCGGTTCCTGGCTATCGCGAGGAACAGGGCGTCGCTCCCGACTCTGTCACGTCGACCTTCGTGGGGATGAGGTTGTATGTCGACTCATGGAGATGGGAGGGGATTCCCTTCTACCTGCGCACCGGGAAGCGGCTGCCTGAGAGGTTCACTCAGATCGCCGTCACCTTTCGTGAGCCCGCTCTGTGTGTCTTCCACGGGCGGCGGGACGACTGCGTCCACGAGCCCGACGTGCTGCTCATCATTCTCGAGCCAGATGAAGGGTTCTCCCTCAGATTCAACGTCAGATCCCCCGAGGATGAGGCCAGGATCGATGCCCAGTCGTTGCACTTCCGCTATTCGGATGTCTACGGGAAGTTGCGCGACGCCTATCAGACTCTGATCCTCGACATACTGGAGGGTGATCAAACCCTTTTCGTCAGAGCGGACGAGGTAGAAGCCTCCTGGCGTCTCTACGACCCGCTTCTCGAGCACCGGTCGGAGCCGAGCCGCTATGCCGCCGGGACCTGGGGCCCACCCGAGATGGACCAGGGCGTCCCGCTCGGAGGTGACGAGTGGATGCACCGTCGTGGCTCCGGGCCCCTCTCGGCAAGGGACTAGCTGTGGCGTGTGCAGTGGCCCACCGTCACGGTGGTTGATTGCACACACCCTTGTGTGCAGCCGCATGTGTGCAGCCGCCCACCGTGGCGGTGGTTGATTGCACACGCCACGATAGGGACCCATCCCTGGATGCGGGCCAAGGTGATCGTCGAGCCCTGATCTGAAGAGCCCTCAACGATCACATCCGGCGTTCGCCGGCCACTGCCTGACGGACCGCGGGGGCGACCTCGTGGGCGAAGCGCTGGAGATGGTTCGGGTCTTCGCCGGAGGTGATGAAGGTGTCGAACCCGTAGTCGAGAACCAGCGACGTGATCTGGTCTACCCACTGTTCCACCGGGCCTTGGAACAGGTCGGTGGAGGGCCCGTCGCTAATGACGCCGCCGATATTGAGAATGCGACGGACCTCACCCGGATCCCGCCCGGCTCCGACCGCAGCCTCGTCGAGACGCTCGGTCTGGTCCGCGAGTTGCGCCAGGTCTCCACGCAGCGAGGGAATCCAGCCGTCGCTGAGCCGGCCCGCGATGCCAAGAGCACGTGGCCCGTTCACGCCGAGCCAGATCCCGATCGGGTGGGCGGGCACCGGGCCTGACTGTGCGCCGGCGAGGTGATAGTGGGCTCCCTCGAATCTGAGGTTTCGCTCGCCGCTCCACACCTTGCGGATGACCTCGATCGCTTCCTCCATCGCGTCCAATGACTCGCCGGGACCGAGACGCTGACCCCCGTAGGCCACGATGGCGTCCCAGAAGGCCCCGGCACCGAGGCCGAGCTCGAAGCGGCCGCCACTGAGCAGATCGATGCTGACCGACGTCTTGGCCATCATCGCCGGTGGGCGCAAGGGGAGACAGGCAACATCGGGGAAGAGCCCGATGTTGGTGGTACGGGCAGCGATCATGCTGAGGAGAGCGAAGGTGTCGAAGAATCGGCGCTGGTAGGGATGGTCCTGCACTCCGACATAGTCGAGACCGAGCCGCTCAGCTTCGATGGCCTCGGCCAACGGGTCGCCCTCGGCGGTGGGGAGAACAAAAACCCCGAACGTGACCTCCCGACCCCAATCCTGCATGCCTCGTCTCCTGGATGAGGGGGTGAGCAGCGTACCGATGCACACAGCCACTCATTGCCAGAACCCTCCGTTCTCGCGCGCCGATCTCGACCCATAGGTCGAGATCGGCGCGCGAAAACGATTGGCGGTCGCCTAGCGTTTCCTGGTGTCCGACGACCGGCTGACCGCCTTGGTCCCCACCGAGCCCTGGCGACGGAGCGCCGCCGAAGTGGCCGCCGAGCTGGGCACCGACGTCGAGCATGGGCTGAGCTCTGACGAGGCTGCTGCCCGGCTCGAGCGCTACGGGCCCAACCAGCTCGATGCGGAGCGGCCGGTGCCGGCCTGGCGCAGTTTCCTCTCGCAATTCGCCAATCCGCTGATATATCTCCTGCTGGGCGCCGTCGTCGTCTCTTTGATCGCCTGGCTTCTCGAAGATAGGGAGGAGGTGCCGTTCGAGGCCATCGTGATCCTGGTGATCGTGTTGCTCAATGCCATCCTCGGCTATGTGCAGGAAGCCCGAGCCGAGCAGGCGGTGGCTGCCTTGCAGCGCATGGCGGCGGCCACGGCGGGGGTCCTGCGCGACGGCCGCGATGAGCGCATCACTGCGATCGACGTTGTGCCCGGCGACGTCCTGATCCTGTCCGAGGGTGACGCGGTGAGCGCCGACGCGCGACTGGTGGAGGCAGCAACTCTCATGGTTGCCGAAGCGTCGCTGACCGGCGAGAGCGAAGCGGTGACCAAAGAGGTAGCCACCCTCGACGGACCGGTCGGCATCGGCGATCGGGTGAACATGGTGTTCGACGGGACGGCCATCACCCGGGGTCGGGGGCGGGCGGTGGTGACCGCCACCGGGATGAAGACCGAGATGGGAAATATTGCCCGGCTCCTCGGGAGCACCGAAGAGGAGCGCACCCCGCTTCAGCGTGAGATCGATCGGATCGGCCGCACCCTCGGGATCGCCGTCATCATCATCGCCACGGTCGTGGTGACCGCCATCGTGCTCACGTCAGACCTGGAAGGGGCTTCGGATCTGGTGGCGGTGCTACTCGTTGGTGTGTCCCTGGCTGTGGCCGCAGTGCCTGAGGGGCTCCCGGCGATCCTGTCGGTGGTGCTGGCTCTCGGCGTGCAAAGGATGGCCCGCAAGAACGCGATCGTGAAAAAGCTGTCCTCGGTCGAGACACTTGGATCGGCCTCGGTGGTGTGCTCGGACAAGACCGGCACCCTCACCAAGAGCGAGATGACGATCGAAAAGGTGGTCACCCCCTCCGGTGAAGTGGAGGTCACCGGGACCGGTTATCGACCGGAGGGTGAGTTGGTGGCCGACGGCGCCCCTCTCGATAACCCGGTATTGCTCGACGAAGTGCGTCTGGTCCTCGCCGGCGGCAGTCTGGCCAACGACGCTTCATTGCGACACGACAGCGGCGAGTGGACCATTCAAGGCGACCCGACCGAGGCCGCCTTTCTCGTGGCCGAGGCCAAGATCGGGCTCACCGAGGCACGTCAGAAGAGATTCGACCGGGTGGGTGAGATCCCATTCACGTCAGAACGCAAGCTGATGACCACCCTGGAGAGCGACGCCGAGCGGGGGGGCCGGATCGATGTCGTCACCAAGGGCGCGCCTGACGTGCTCCTGGCCCGGTGCTCTCACGAGCTCGTCGCCGCAGAGGAGCGCCCGCTCACCGATGCTCGTCGAATCGAGCTTCTAGCCACGGTCGACCGTCTCGCCGATCGGGCGTTGCGGACACTGGCGGTCGCCTATCGCCGGCTGCCCGATGTGGAGCGACCGCCGGAAGACGAGTCGATCGAGC
>CAZRID010000216.1:0-5653 GCA_964600055.1 uncultured Acidimicrobiaceae bacterium | reverse complement strand
GCCCTGCTCGGGGCGTGGACGATGGCCCGTCTCTGCGACGAGCTCCAGATCGACTTCGAGGTCGCATTGTTCAACCGGGGATATGCCGCTCATCCAGACGACACCGAAGACTCCTACCGACGGAAGAGATCCGCGGCCACCGCAGGTTTGCGTCGCACACAGGGGACTGCCGCCGACCGGTTGACGACCACCGTCAACCACTACCTCGTCAAGCCCTTCGAACGCCGTTGGCGTGATGCCGAGCCCCCCCTCGCCGGTCTCTTCTACACCGCGGCCGAGCCGAAGAAGGCCTCCACCCTGGCCCGACGTGACCCAACCTCGGCGCCACCCGTTTCATTGTTCGAGAAGGCAGCCAACGTCGACGAGTTCAACATCATCCACGCTGCGGAGCGAATGGCCCGGCTCGGAGCGCAGGTCAGAGTGCTCATGGTGCTCGCCGACGGAATGACCCGGGGATCGTTGGAAGCGTTGGCCAAGTCGGTCGCCGCTGTCGAGGCTGGAGGCACCACAGTCATCGGGATCGGGATCGGCGACCACACCGTCGACGAGGCCTATCGGCGTCACGAAGTCGTCTCACAACCGGAGGATCTGGCCCAGGCCATGATCAACGGCACCAGAAATGCCTTGCGCAGGAGTCTGGCCCTCTCGGGCATGGACACCTGGTGGCTGAGAGCATCGGAATTCAAGTCAACCCAGGAGATAGCAGTTGCCTGAGAAAGCCACATTCGAAGATCCGTCGGGAGAGGGACCACCGATCACCCTCGAGAAGTTCGACCTCCCCAAAGGCACCGAGGACCTCGAATTGAGATTACGAAAGATCCCCGAGCCCGATCCGTACTACGTGGATCTCGGGATGCTCTACCGCTTCGCCCAGATCGAACAGGCCCGGGTCTCGGGCTCCGAAGGGCTGGTTCCCCTCCACGTCGCGGTTCGAGGGCACATGGGAACCGGCAAGGACCATGACATCGAGCAATTCGCCGCGGCCATGGGTCTCCCCTACTTCCGCATCCCTCTGACCGGTGAGGTGCGCGACGTGACATTGATCGGGTCGACACGGCTTCACGGAGACGGCAAGGGAGGGACTGAGAGCCGTTGGGAGGACGGGGACATCACACGTGCCCTTCGTGGCCCGTCGTTGCTCAACCTATCCGAGCTCAACGCCGCCGGAGCCGAGACCCTCTTCGCCCTGCACGGGCTCCTCGACCGTTACGGGGCGCTCGATCTTCCCACCGGCGAGACGGTCAGGCTCCGGCCTGACGTCCGCATTTTCGGAACGATGAACCCCACCGACCTGCGCGACTACGCCGGCACCCAGACCTTGAACAAGGCCTTCGCCGATCGTTGGGTGATCTGGGAAAAGGACTTTCCCGGGAACGATCAGGTCGTCGCCATGCTCAATCGGCGTTACCCGAGCCTCAAAGAGCCATATGTCACTGCGATCGCCAGGCTCTCCGTCGAGGTCAACGCCTCGTTCGAGGCGCAGGATTCAGGAGTGCGGGTGGAGACGCCACTTTCCCTTCGCTCGATCCTCGACCGGATCCCCACCGGGCTCGTCGTTTACTCCGGCCGGACCGACCCGCTCCGTGAGGCCTGGGAGGAGTATGTCCTTCCCCACGTCGATCTCTTCGATCGCGACCACTACGAGACGGTATGGAACGCGGTTGTGCGGAAAGGCCCGAGCCTCAAGCCCTTCTGATCGTCACTCGGAGCGGGCCAGACACTCCAGGGCGGTCTCAGCCCGAGCCCCGATTTCTTGGTGCGAATCGGCTCCAAGGTGGGTCAGGGCCGAGGGAGTCCATCTCATATTCCGGGAGACTATGCCCTATCGACAGGCATTTGAGTACCGTCGTCACCATGCCTTATGACATGGGCAACCCCGAATTGGATGCGAAGGTTGCAGATCTGGTCGCTGCAGCCACCACGAGCCCGAACGGCGATCTCATCGCGGAAATGATCGTCACCGGCCTCAAACTGGGCCGGGACGGCGCCTCGCGCGGCGATCTCAAGCTGATCAACACCGCCCTCAAGGAGATGCGGTACTCCAACCTCGTCTTCTCCCGCCACGACGAGCCCAAGGTGACCATCTATGGCTCGGCCAGGCTGGGTGAGGAGGACCCGAACTATCAGATCACCATGGAATTCGCCTCGACCATGGCACGAAGCGGTTGGGGAATCATCACCGGGGCCGGTCCCGGGATCATGGAGGCAGGCAACCGGGGCGCCGGCATCGAGCACTCCTATGGAGTCAACATCCGGCTGCCATTCGAGGACGCCGCCAATCTCCACCTCGCGCCGGACCGGGTCGTCAACTTCAAGTACTTCTTCACCAGGAAGCTCGGATTCGTCAAGGAGGCACACGCCTTCGTCCTGCTCCCCGGGGGCTGGGGGACTCTCGACGAGGCCTTCGAGCTGCTGACTCTGGTCCAGACCGGCAAGAGCGACCTCCACCCGATCGTCCTCCTCGAGGCCGAGGGCACCGACTACTGGGGACCGATGATCGACTTCATCAAGCGCCGTCAGCTCGCCAAGGGTCTGATATCCGAGTCCGACCTGGCGATCTTTCTCCACACCGTGGACCAGAGGGCAGCCGCCGAGCACATCTGGCACTTCTACGCCAACTACCACTCAGAGCGCTATTCGGGGCGCAAGCTCGTCCTACGTCTCCACGAGGCGCCCGATGACTCCATGCTGGAGGACCTCAACGAGGAGTTCGCCGACATCGTCGTCGAGGGCCGGATTGAGCGGGTGGAGGCCAGTCAGGCCGAAGTCGACGACGCCGACGCCCCCGAGCTCGACCGCATCGCATTTGTCTTCGATCGACGCCATTTCGGGCGTCTGAGAATGCTGATCGACCGTCTCAACGACATCGTCGTTGCACCCAAGGACTTCAAGTTGCCCGAACCGATGACCGAGGAACACGCAGAAAGACCCTGGTAGTGACGATTTCGCCTTGGGATTAAGTTGGGGCTCAGGACTAACATTGGGGTGTGCGCGACATCCTCTCCGACCTTGTAGCTGAGCAACAGTTCCTCGATCAGTCCCTTCAGAGGATCCCGATCAAGATCTGGGACATGGTCACACCATCCAAGCCGTGGACCGTTAGAGACACCATCGCCCACCTCGCCGATTTCGAGGAGCTGGCCGCTGACACGATTGCCGGCGGTGACAAACTCAAGCGCTGGCAAACCACCCCGAACCTCGACCCGCTCAAGAAAGAGGCCATCAAGAGGGGCCGCGGCATGCGGCCACAGGACGTGATCGAGTGGTGGCGAGGCGGCCGCGCCAAGGTCGTCGAGCCACTCTCCCACATGGACGCAGAGTCCCGGATCGAGTGGATCGAGGGGGACATGAGCGCCCGCACCTTCGCCTCCTTCCGACTCATGGAGACATGGATGCACGGTCTCGACATATATGCGACTCTCGGTCTCGAGGTGGAAGACACGGCCAGAATCCGTCACGTTTGCTGGCTGGGTTGGAAGACCCTCCCCCACGCCTTCAAGCAGGCAGGCGAGGACTACGAACCGATTCGAATCGAGGTCATTGGCCCTGGATACGCCAAGTGGGTCTACGGCCCGTCGGACGCCGACCAGGTGATAAAGGGATCGGCCTCGGACTGGGCACGGATCGCGGTGCGACGGGTCAAGCCCCAGAAGACCAGGCTCAAAGTGACCGGCGAGTTCGCCGAGAAGGCACTGCAGGTAGCCAAGGCATATCTGTGAGTCCCATTCCCCATCTGGTGGGGATGGTCCATCTGATCCCGCTGCCGGGATCTCCGGGTTTCAACGGATCGATGCGCGAGGTGATCGAGTCCTCCGTCTCGGAGGCTCTGGCCCTCGCCGCCGCAGGCTTCCCCGCACTTTTGGTCGAGAACTTCGGTGACGTCCCCTTCCACGCCGATCGATCGGAGCCCGAGACGGTGGCGGCGATGACCCTGGCGGTGAAGGCGGTCCGGGATGCGACAGGGCTGCCGCTCGGCATCAACGTCTTGCGCAACGACTCGCTGGCCGCCCTGGCAATCGCCGCGGTCACCGGCGCCGACTTCATCAGAGTCAATGTGCACACCGGGGTGATGTACACCGACCAGGGCCCGATCGTCGGCAGGGCAGACGAAATCTTGCGTCGTCGGGCCGTCGTGGCGCCAGAGGTCGAGGTCTGGGCCGATGTGATGGTGAAGCACGCCACCCCACCCCCTGGTCTCGACATCGGTCAGGCGGCCGAAGACTCCGTGGTCCGGGGTCTGGCCGATGCTGTCATCGTCTCCGGAAAAGGCACCGGCGGTGAGCCGGACCTCGAACTGGCCCGCCTGGTCCGACCGGCGATCCCCAAGGAAACCCGGGTCGTCATCGGCTCCGGGGCGAGGGCCGAGAACCTCGGAGCATTGCTCGAGGTGGCGGACACGATCATCGTCGGCTCCTCGATCAAGGTCGATGCGGTCCCCACCGGGGCGGTCGATCCTCTACGGGCCGCCGCCTTTGTCGAGGCCGCCAAGGATCACGAGCTCCTCTAGCTCTTCAGATTGGCAGGGCCCGTCGGGAGGAGATGACGCCGGTGTTGAAACCGGCCAGGTGAAGCTTTCCCGAGAAGCGGGCATGCTCGATCTTGAGACAGCGGTCCTGGACCACGGTGAGACCGGCTTCGATGGCCCTGGCAGCGGCCTCGTCGTGTCGGAGCCCCAACTGGAACCACACCACCTTGGCCCCGATGGCGATCGCCTCCTCCACCACTCCGGGCAACTCGTCCCGACGCCGGAACACATCGACGATGTCCGGGACCACGGGGAGGTCGGCCAAGGACGGATAGGTGGGCAACCCCAGGATCTCGTCGTACATCGGGTTTACCGGGAACATCTCGAGATTGGTTCGCACCAGATACGCGGCGACGAAGTTGGAGGATCGGAGCGGATTGGCGGAGACCCCGACCAGCGCCACGGTTCGCGCCGTTTGGATGATCTGGAGACGCTCGAGGGCGGTGGCATCCTGAACCACGGTGGTCATGTGCCGCCTCCTTCCAAAGCCTGGCCCAGATCCCACAGGATGTCCTCGATGTCTTCGAGCCCCACCGAGATCCGGATCATCTCGTCACTGACTCCGGCCGCTCTCCGTTCTTCAACCGGCACCTGCTGATGGGTGGTGCTGGCCGGGTGGATTACGAGGGTCTTGGCATCTCCGACGTTGGCGAGATGAGATGCGAGCTCCACCCCGGCGATGAACCGAGCAGCCGCTTCGAACCCGCCTTTCACGCCGAACGTGAAAACCGCTCCCGGTCCTTCGGGGACATATTTGGAGGCCAGCGAGGTCCATTGGTTATCGGGAAAAATCGGATAACGCACCCAGGCCACATCCGGGTGCTCGGCAAGGAACTCTGCCGTCCGGCGCGCATTCTCGGTGTGCCGGGCCATGCGAAGAGACAGCGTCTCCAACCCGAGAAGCAAGACAAACGAGTTGAAGGGAGAGAGTGCGCCGCCGGTGTCGCGCAACGTCTCCACCCGAGCCTTCATCAGGTATGCGTACTCGCGGAAGTTCTCCCAGAACATGAGGTCGTGATAGGCAGGCGATGGCTCGGTGATTCCGGGGAAGTTTCCGTTGTCGAAGGGGAACAGACCCGACTCGACGATCACCCCGGCGATGGCAACACCGTGACCGCCGATGAACTT
>CAZRID010000215.1:0-5665 GCA_964600055.1 uncultured Acidimicrobiaceae bacterium | reverse complement strand
AGGCCGAGGGCGCCAACATCAGCGGTACCACCGGTTTCCCCGTCATCGCCGCACGCGGCGAGTACCAGGGCGAGAGCGGCCAGCAAGGCCACCAGCCGGATTGATTTCATCATTTCTTCCTCCATTTGAGACCCGGGAGCTGGTCCCGAGAAGAGGAAAGCGTAAACACCCAGCGGACCATGGGCACAATGCAGACCGTAGTCACCAGTCGCTCGACCAACCGCGACTACTGGCTGCTGTGGGCAGGCTCGGGTCTGTCCGATCTCGGTGCCTGATCTTGTGTGGTGTGCAACCAACCACCGTGACGGTGGGAAACTGCACGCAAGAACCGAGCCCACTGCCTCGTGTGCAACCAACCACCGTGACGGGGGGAAACTGCACGCAAGAACCGAGCCCACTGCCTCGTGTGCAACCAACCACCGTGACGGGGGGCAACTGCACGCGACACGGGATCAACCAAGCAACGCCAGCACCCGTGACACCACCGAGTCGGGGTCGAGACCGATCGCCTGGACGATGTCAGACGGGGAGCCGAAGGGGAGGAAATGGTCGGGGATGCCGATACAGGTGACTTCTTTCACCATGCCCGCCCCGGAGAAGGCCTCCATCACCGCCGCCCCGAACCCGCCGGCGACGACGTTGTCCTCGAGGGTCACGACATGTCCGGCCGGGGCGGCCCACTCCAGGATGCGTGGGTCGAGCGGCTTGACCCATCTGGCGTTGACCACGCCCACGGAGAAGCCTTTGGTCCGAAGATCCACGGCTGCCTTCTCGGCTGTCTCCACCATCCTGCCTGCGGCGACGAGCAGCACGTCGGAGCCCTCCGAGAGCAGCTGCGCCTCCCCGATCGGCAATGACTCGACCGGGACCGCCGGGACCGAAACCGCAGCCCCTTTGGGATAGCGAATGGCGATGGGGCCGTCGTGATCCACGGCAGTCTCGATCATGGCGCAAAGCTCGGTGGCGTCGGCGGGGACCCCGACAACCATGTTGGGGATCATGCGCAGGTAGGAGATGTCGAAGACCCCATGATGGGAGGGGCCGTCGGGGCCGGTGATCCCTGCACGGTCGACCAGGAACGTCACCGGGAGATTGTGCAGGGCCACATCGGCCACGATCTGATCGAAGGCGCGCTGGAGAAAAGCCGAGTAGACGGCGACAACGGGCTTCTTCCCGGCCAAGGCCATCCCGGCGGCCAGCGTCACTGCATGCTGCTCGGCGATCCCGGTGTCGTAGACACGGTCAGGGAATCGCTGCCACATCTGCATGAGGCCGGCGGTCGTCACCATCGCCGCAGAAATGCCAACCAGATCGGGACGCTTCGCAGCAGCCTCGGCGAGGGCACTGCCCGCGACATCACTCAGGCGAAGCTCCTCCTTCAGCGCCTTTCCGGTGGCGAGGTCGAACGAGCCGACGCCGTGCAGCTTCTCCAACTCGTCCTCGATCGCCGGCTTGTACCCATTGCCCTTCTCGGTGACAACGTGGATGACCACCGGTTGGTCATAGGTCTTGGCCGTGGCGAAGGTCTCCTCGAGCATCTCGATGTCATGGCCGTCGATCTGCCCGGTGTACTTGAGATCGAGGGCGTCGAACACAGTCGAAGGCTCGAGGATCTGCTTGATCGCATCCTTGAGACGGCCGGCGAGCTCATCAGCCGTCTCCCCCACCAGCGGCAGGCCACGGAGCATCCGCCCCAGTGTGCGCTTTGTCTTCTCGTATCGGGGGTCGAATCGGTAGTGAGCAAGACTGGCCAGTGCTGCCAGGCCTCCGACCGTTGGGGAGTAGGAGCGCCCATTGTCGTTGAGCACGATGATCAGCCGCTTCGGCTTAGTCACTGCGATGTGGTTGAGGGCCTCGTGTGCCATCCCCCCGGTGAGAGCCCCGTCACCAATGATGGCGACCGTGTACCCGGGATAGCCGGCCAGGGCGTGCCCGAGGGCATAGGAGAGCGAGGTCGAGGCATGACTGTTTTCGACGAAGTCGTGCTCGGACTCCTCACGGCTCGGGTAGCCGGAAAGACCACCCGTGTGGCGGAGACTGTCGAAATCGTGCATCCGACCGGTGACCAGTTTGTGGACATACGCCTGATGTCCGACGTCCCAGATGAACCGATCCGTCGGTGAGTCAAAAGCGCGATGCAGGGCCAGTGTGAGCTCGACGACACCGAGATTCGGGGAGAGATGGCCGCCTGTCTTGGAAACCTTTTCGAGAATGAACGAGCGGATCTCCTCACTGAGGATCTCGAGCTCATCCTTGGTCAACCCCCGCAGGTCGGCAGGGCTCGAAATGGATTCAAGGATCGACATGGTGAAGCCCGATCAGGCTAGCTAAATGTCGTTGCTGTCCTCATTGAGAACGGGGAGATGAACCGTAAATGTGGATCCGGCAGCAAGCTCACTCTCCACCTCGACACTTCCCCCGTGGCTCTCGACGATGTGTTTCACGATGGCAAGGCCGAGCCCGGTGCCGCCCGTCGCCCGGGCGCGGGCATTGTCCACCCGGTAAAAGCGTTCGAAGACTCGCTCCAGATCGCGAGTGGGGATGCCCTCACCGGTGTCAATGATCCGAAGCAGGACCTCACCATTATCCACTGTCAGCTCGGCGGCGATGGAACCACCGGCCGACGTGTAGCGAATGGCGTTGTCGAGGAGGTTGCGGACGGCGATGGAGAGGTCGCGCCGGCTGCCCGCGACCCGGACCGGGCTCAGATTCACGGTCATGGCGATCTCCCGCTCCTCGGCCACGGGCCGGATACGCTCCAGCTCCTCACGCACCAGGAGTTCCAGGCCCAGTGGGTCGAGCTCAGGCTCATCCCGCTCCAGTCGGGAAAGATCGAGCAGATCTTCAACCAGCCGACCGAGCTGACGTGCTGATCGCTCGATTTGTTGTGCAAAGCGAATCGACGACTCGTCACCTCGCCCCAATGCGATCTGAAGCGCCTCCGACGAGGCGATGATCGCGGACACGGGTGTCTTCAACTCGTGCGATGCATTGGCCACAAAGTCACGGCGCACCGAAGCGGCACGCTCGCGATCGGTCACGTCGACGACCACGAGGAGAATCCGGTCGTCTTCGGCGAAGGGCGTGGCGACAGCGCGCAACTGTCGCACCGGCTTTCCGTGCTCGACGACCCTCGCCTTTGGTGACCGGGCCTGCCTCGACTCCCCGACGGCGGTCTGAAACGGAAACGGCGTCAGCCCTGACAGGGTGTCGGGAACCGCCCCCAGCAGCACATACGCAGATGGATTGGCGTAAACGACGTTGTCGTCCTCGTCGAACAGGATCGTGCCCTGTGGCAATGCCCCCAGAACGACCTCGAGCGAGGCAGAGGCTCGCTCCGCCTCGAGCAGGCGAACCCGGCTGTCCTCCTCGAGGTTGGCTATCGCCACGCTGAGCTGGTCGAGCTCTCGAATCGGCGACCGGCTCAGCACGTGTCCGGGCTCCCCCCGCGCCATCCCCTGCGTCTCGGTAGTCAGTTCCGCGATCGGTGCCGTCATCCGTCGCGCCAACCATGCGACGAGCAGGATGCCGATCAAACCAACCGCGACCGAGATCAGGATGATCGAGTCGCGGACCGGCGCGCTCGCCGCGACGACATCCCGCGCCGGGATGGACACTCGCAGGACCACGCCTTCATCTGCGGGAAGCGCAACATATAGCTGTTCGAACCCGGTGGTCTCACTGGTCCGAGTATTGCGGCCGACATCACCGGCCAAGGCTGCCAACACCTCCGGTCTATCGGCGTGGTCCTCCATCGTCCTCGGGTCGGTGGCGTGCGAATCGGCAAGGACTCCGCCTTCGGCGTTGATGACAGTGAACCGGTAGCCGGTGGCGGCGAACATCTCTTCGACCCATCCCTCGAGCCTGGACGAATCACCCGGCATGCGCGACTCGAACACCCGTGCATCGGCCTCTATCCCGTCGAAGGCGCTCTCGGCGAGATCGTCCTCCACGGACTCGAGGATGAGCCAACCCATGACACCGATAAGGACTGTGAAGACGAGGCCGAAAGAGACGAGAAGGCGAGCTGCCAGAGGGGTCCTTCTCGGGCCTCTACGACTGCTCATCCACGAACTTGTAGCCGAGGCCTCGAACGGTGACGATGTGGGTGGGCCGGGCCGGGTCACGCTCCAGTTTCTGGCGAAGACGCTTGATGTGCACGTCGAGGGTCTTGGTGTCGCCGAAATAGCTCGGCCCCCAAACCTCGTCGATCAATGTGTGTCGGGCAGCGAGCCGGTTCTTGCGTCGCATCAAGGATTCGAGAAGCTCGAATTCCTTGGGGCGAATCTCGACCGGGACACCGTCGACCCGCGCCTCATGGGCGTCGATGTCGAGTTCGATCGACCCACCACGCAGAACCTCGTTTGACTCCGAAAGGACACCGGTCTTGGCTGCCCTCCGCAGATGGGCGCGCACCCTGGCAATGAGCTCCCTCATCGAGAATGGCTTGGTCATGTAGTCGTCGGCACCGAGCTCCAGGCCCGACACCTTGTCCGACTCGGCGTCCTTGGCGGTCAGCATGATGATCGGGACGTCGGAGGCCGATCGGATTTGACGGCACACATCCAGACCGGACAGGCCGGGGAGCATCAGGTCGAGTAGTACCAGGTCGGGCTGGTTCACCCGCGCCGACTCCAGACCTACCAAACCCGAGTCGGCGATGAGGACTTCGAAGCCCTCGCTGTCGAGGGCGTACCTGACGGATTCGGCCAGCGAGGGCTCGTCCTCGACGACAAGGATGCGATGTCTTCTTCTCTCAACCGGGAGTGTCATCGGCCGACCTGTTCAGACCAACCTTGACGAATTCGGCTCGCTCACCGGTGATCAGATACGCGGTCTGCTCGGCAAAATCGACAGCCTGGTCACCGATACGCTCCAGGGCCCTCGCCACCATGAGGATCTTGCTGGCCCACTCCAGCATGTGCGGGTTGCTGCCCACGGCGACGATCTCTCTGTACATGTTTGCGTTGAGCCGATCGACCGGTTGATCCATGGCCGGCAGCAGTTTGGCCTCGTCGAGGTCCTGCCTGAGATAAGCATCGATCGCGGCCCGGATCATCGGTCGCACCAGGTCGCCCATCTCCTGGATCTGCTCCACGATCCTCTCGACCGGTGGCAGACCCTCGTTGAGCCTGGTGATCTTGGCGATGTTCACGCACTGATCACCCATGCGCTCGAAGGTCTGGTTGAGCTGGAGCAGTACGGTCATCTTCCGGAGGTCGGAGCCAAGTGGCTGGAATCGGGCCATGAGGGTGGTCCACTGTGCGTGGACCGACAGGTAGGTCTTGTCGATCTCGTCGTCGAGGGCGACCACCTGGTCGGCGAGCTCGAGGTCGCTCGTGGTGACCGCCTCGACCGCCAGCTCGACCATGTGCTCTGCTCGGTCCACCATCCCGAGCACGGAGTGCTCGAGAGCTTCCAGCTCCTGGTGGAAATGCAGGTTGGTGTCTGTGAAGCCTGTCATCCGAATCGCCCTGTTATGTAGTCCTCGGTCTGTTTCTGGGACGGTGAGGTGAAGATCTGCTCGGTCGGGCTGTACTCGACAAGGTACCCCGTGCGCTGACCCTCCTCGTCGACATTGACCGAGAAGAATGCGGTCTGATCTGAGACCCGGGCCGCCTGTTGCATGTTATGGGTGACGATGACGATGGTGTAGTCCTTCTTC
>CAZRID010000214.1:0-5771 GCA_964600055.1 uncultured Acidimicrobiaceae bacterium | reverse complement strand
GTCCAGGCTGCGGCCGGGGTGACGCTCGGTGAGACCTTGGAGCAGGCTCGGGAGGAGCCGCCGGTTGTCGAAGAGGTCGAAGACGATGCCGGGGGCACGGTCGAGTACTTCCCCGAGGACGCTCCGACCGTGGACCAAGAGTTCGCAATGATGCGCGTTCCCAAGCTGGGTGTGGAGGCTGTCGTCTTCGAAGGTGTGACCACGAGCACCTTGAGCAAAGGCCCCGGCCACGTGCCCGGCACGCCGGTGCCCGGCCAACCTGGCAACTCTGTGATCTCCGGGCACCGCACTACCCACGGACGCCCCTTCTTCGACTTCGACCTTCTGAGCCCGGGGGACCGGATCGAGGTAGAGACCGCCATCGGGTTGCATGTGTACGAGGTTCGCGAGTCGTTCGTCGTCGAGCCGACCGAGGTGTGGGTGACCGACGATCGGCCCGGGGGATGGCTGACCCTGATCACCTGTAACCCCAAATTCTCGGCCCGGGAGCGGCTGATCATCACCGCCGAACTGGTGGAGGGGCCGAATCTGGCCTATGTGAATGTGCTCGAGGAGCGAATGGATCAGCTGGCCTAACCAGCCCTCTCGGCAAGGATGGCCTCAGTCAGGACCCCGTTGAAGACGTCGGTGACCTTGCCCGCGCCGTCGACGAAGTACGTGACCGGCAGACCGAGGTTGGGATAGGAGTTTGCGAAGTCTTCGTCCCCAAAGGCAAGGGGGTATGAGGGCTCCAACTCTGCGGCGAGCTTCCGCGAGTCTGCGAGCACGTCTTCCACTGCAACTCCGACCACTGCAATGTCGGGATTAGCGTCGGAAAAGGCCGAGAGGTCTGGGATCTCGTCCCGGCACGGGGCGCACCAGGACGCCCAGAGATTGACGACGATCGGGCGTCCGTCGTCTGCGAGATGGTCGGCGAGGCTGAAAGACCCACCGTCGATGAGGTCCACGGTGAAGTCGGGGGCCGGCGCTCCCTCGACTGCGGTCTCGCCACCGCCGTCAAGGGCCCAAGCGAGGGCGAATCCGAGCACGAGCACGCCGATGAACACCCCGCTGAGCAGGAACCGCCGGTTCGGTAGGGGATCGACCGGGTTGTCAGCCAGAGGCCATCTTCCTCAGCACGTAATGAAGGATGCCACCGTTGCGCAGGTACTCGACTTCGATCGGGGTGTCGACCCTGGCGATGACGCTGAACTCCTTCACCGAGCCATCCGCTGCAGTCGCCCTGACTGCCAGGTGCTGTCTCGGCTGAAGGGTGTCTTCGACCGCAATGTCGAAGGTCTCGGTCCCGTCGATCCCCAGCGAGTCGGCGTCCTCCCCTTCCTCGAAGGTCAAGGGGAGCACCCCCATCATCACCAGATTGGAGCGGTGGATCCTCTCGAAAGACTTTGTGATCACTGCCTTGACCCCGAGGAGGAAGGCCCCCTTTGCTGCCCAATCTCTGGAGGATCCCATGCCGTAGTCACTGCCGGCCAGGACCACGAGGGGAATCCCCTCCTGCTGGTAGTGCATCGCCGCGTCGTAGATCGACTTCACCTCGCCATCGACGAAATCGGTAGTCCATCCGCCTTCGGTGTCAGGGGCGAGTTGATTGCGTACCCGGATATTGGCGAAGGTGCCTCTGGTCATGACCCGGTCGTCGCCGCGTCGTGAGCCGTATGAGTTGAACATCGCCGGCTGCACTCCCCTGGAGACCAGATACTGGCCGGCCGGGCTGGTCGGGGAGATGGAACCTGCGGGGCTGATGTGATCGGTGGTAACCGAGTCTCCCAGCTTGACCAGCACCCGCGCCCCGATCACCGGGGCGATCGCCGTCACCTCAGATGTCAGCCCGACGAAGAACGGCGGCTCATGGATATAGGTCGAGTCCTCGTCCCAGTTGTAGATGTCGGTTTCCGGGGTGGTGATGGCAAGCCATTCATCTGAGCCGGTGAAGACATCGGCGTACCTCTCGACGAACTGGCTCTGATGGACATGCTTGGCGACTACCTGGGCCACTTCTTCCTGGGTGGGCCAGATGTCACGCAGATAGACATCGGCGCCATCCCTGTCCTGTCCGAGCGGCTCGTTGATCGGGTCCCAGTCCACCGTCCCGGCGATGGCGTAGGCCACCACCAGCGGTGGTGAGGCGAGATAGTTGGCCCTGACGTCCGGGGAGATCCGTCCTTCGAAGTTCCGGTTGCCGGAGAGAACCGAGACGGCGACCAGCCCGTTCTCGTTTACCGCTTCCGATATGGGCTCGGGTAGGGGACCCGAGTTACCGATGCAGGTCGTGCACCCGTAGCCAACGATGTAGAAGCCGAGTGCTTCGAGGTCGGTGAGAAGACCCGAGCTGGTCAGATACTCGGTGACCACCTTGGAACCGGGGGCAAGTGAGGACTTCACCCAGGGTTGTCGCTGGAGCCCCAGCTCATGGGCCTTGCGGGCCACGAGACCGGCGCCGACCATCACATCGGGGTTGGAGGTGTTGGTACACGAGGTGATCGCCGCGATGACGACGTCGCCATCGGTCAGCTCGAATTTCTCACCGTCGTACTCCACAGCGACCCCGGTCTTGGCCCTCAGCGTTCCCGCTTGGACGGGAGCCCCGCCCTCGTCTTCCCAGCTGACCACTGTCGACGTCCTCGCACCACCGTTCTTACCGAAGATGGTGGTCAGGTCTGCTCTCCACTGGTTCTCCATGGCCGACAGGGCAATTCGATCCTGAGGTCGGCGAGGGCCGGCCAACGATGGCTCCACGGTCGACATGTCGAGCTCGAGTGTGGAGGAATACGTGATTACCCGATGGTCTTCCCGCCACAGCCCCTGGGTCTTGTAGTACTGCTCAACGGTGTCGATCAGCTTGTCCTCACGCCCGGTGAGACGCATGTACTTCAGTGTCTGCTCGTCCACAGGGAAAAAGCCGATCGTTGCCCCATACTCGGGCGACATGTTGGCGATCGTGGCCCGATTGGCCACAGGCATGTCGGCCAGGCCCGGGCCGTAGAACTCGACGAACTTGTCGACGACACCGTGCTCACGGAGCATCTCGGTAACTCTGAGCACCAGATCGGTGGCCGTCGATCCCTCCGCAAGCCTGCCGGTCAGCCTGAACCCGACCACCTCGGGGAGAAGCATGTAGATGGGCTGTCCCACCATGGCCGCTTCGGCCTCGATACCACCGACACCCCAGCCGACCACACCCAGGCCGTTGATCATTGTGGTGTGGCTGTCGGTCCCGACCAGGCTGTCCGGGTATAGCCAACGGCCGTCGTCCCAGGCGACCTTGGCCAGATATTCGAGGTTTACCTGATGCACGATCCCCGTGGCCGGGGGTACCACCTTGAAGTTGGCAAACCCGGACTGGCCCCATTTCAGGAATTCGTAGCGCTCCTGGTTTCGCTCGAACTCCTTCCTCGAGTTGATGACGAGGGCATCGGAACGGGCAAACGCATCGACCTGCACCGAGTGGTCGACAACAAGGTCGACCGGGATCAGCGGATTGACCTTTTGGGCCGCACCGTCATCCCCTGTCATACGGACGATTGCCGAGCGCATCGCCGCCAGGTCGACCACGGTGGGGACTCCCGTGAAGTCCTGGAGCACCACCCGTCCGGGGACGAATGGGATCTCCTGCTCACCGACGTTGGTGGCGTCGTAAGCAGCGATCCGCCTCACGTCCGCCTCTGTCACCGCGGTGCCGTCGAGGTGACGCAGTGCCGACTCGAGCAGAACCTTTATCGAGTAAGGGAGTCGGTCGACGCCTTCGATCGAGTCGAGGCGGACTATCTCCCTGCTCCCGAGCGCGGTGTCGAGGGTGGCCCGGGATCCAAATGGATCAATGGACATGGGGACCTTTCAATATCGAAGTATGTGTCCCATGGTACTTGGGCGTAGTTCCTGCAATCAGTGACGTTCTACGTAATACGTTCTACGTTTTACGTCGTTGACAAGATTGACCGGCCATATGGCGTAGAACGTAGAACGGAGAACGCTTACCCGATACTCACCGGTACCCGGGTCACGCAGTCGTCCTCCAGCACCTTGTGCGGGATGATCACCGGGTTACAGGTATACGAGAGAGCGCCGAACATCCCGGCGACGATCCCCCGATCCAGGGAGCAGATCACCTCAGGGTGACTGGTCGCCGCCTCGCCGAAGGGGCAGTGCGAGGTCAACAGACGCTGGCCCTCCACGTCGGGGTCCACCGAGAATCCAAGACCGGTCATGGCACTGGCCACGGCTTGCACCGCACCGTCGTACCCCGGCTCGTCGGGGACGCCGATCTCGGCGGCTAGTTCTTCTCCATAGGCTCGGCCCACGGACTCGGCGACCTGGGCCACGTTCTCGGGTGCCACTTCGTCCAGGATCCGGATCAGCATGTCAACCAGCATCTCGAAGCGTCGGGGGGCGAAGTGGACCGACACCTCCTTCGTCGTGGCCTCGTAGCACTTGGCCGGGCGACCGGCGCCAGGCCCACCCGTCCCCGACGGCCTGAGGTGACTCACCTTCAGATAGCCATCATCCGCCAGACGGTCGAGGTGGTGGCGGGCGACATTGGGATGGATGGCGAACAATTCGGCGATGTTGGACGTCGTTAGTGGCTCCGCCGACTCGCGGACCGCGATGTAGATAGCCCGGCGGGTGGGGTCGCCGAGCGAGGATGTGAGATCCGAGATCCGGGATTCGAGTGTCTTGGTGTCCATGAGGGGTACCGACAGGTCAAAACTATAGTTTGCGAGGTCTTCTAACCACTGTGGCCGTAGGGGAAATCAATGTCCACCAACACCGAGGTATTTGAAGCTGTCGCGTCCGTCGAGTCCCCACTCCTCGTCGGCAGGACCCTCGGAAGCCTCGGCCTGGTCAAGGCCGCCGAGAAGAAGATCTCAGGAAAGATCAAGGTCGACCTGCTTCTTCCGACCTCCAACCCGCCACAGGCCCTCAACGACCGTCTGCAGATAGCGCTGGAGCCGTTCGGCCGGGGGGCCGACGTGACCGTCGAGGTAATGAGCGAAGAGGCGGCCGCTGAGTGGATCGAAAAGCTCAAGGCTGACGCCGGCCCCGGGCTCGGCGAGCCCGGGTCGTCGGCACGGGTGGTTGCGGTCTCGTCCGGCAAGGGAGGGGTCGGTAAGTCGTCGGTCAGCTCGAATCTCGCCGTCTCCCTGCGTCGGGCCGGGAAGAAGGTCGGCATCGTCGACGGAGACATCTGGGGCTTCTCGATTCCGCGGATGTTGGGCATCAGCCAACCACCGGTGCTCATCGGCCAGGCGATCATCCCGCCGACCGCGCACGGGGTGAAAGTGATGTCGATGGACTACTTCGTCGGTGACGACAAGGCAGTCATCTGGAGAGGCCCGATGCTGCACAAGGCCATCGAGCAGTTTCTCAAGGACGTGTTCTGGGACACACTCGACTTCCTGATCGTCGATATGCCGCCGGGCACCGGGGACATCGCCATCTCGATGTCCCAGTTCCTGCCCCGCGCCCAAGTGCTGCTGGTGACCACTCCCCAGCCGACGGCGCAACGGGTGGCGAGACGGGCAGCACTGATGGCTGCGGAAGTCGACCAGCAGGTGATCGGGGTCATCGAGAACATGGCATGGTTCACCGGGGACGACGGCAAGCGTTACGAGCTTTTCGGCAGTGGCGGGGGTGCCTCACTGGCGCAAGAGCTCGGCGTGGACCTGATGGGCCAGATACCCCTGTTGCCGGCCATGGGGCGCGGGGCGGACGAAGGTCATCCGGTGATCATCGCCGCGCCCGGCTCCGAGGCGGCGGACGCCTTCGACGCCCTG
>CAZRID010000213.1:0-5786 GCA_964600055.1 uncultured Acidimicrobiaceae bacterium | reverse complement strand
CGAGGAGGAGCATGCGCGGGTTGAGAGCGAGAGCACGTGCCACCCCGATTCGTTGCCTCTGGCCTCCCGAGAACTCATGAGGAAAGCGGTTCCCATGCTCTGGCGAAAGCTGGACCAGACGTAACAACTCGGCAACGCGCTCGTCGCCGCCGTCGTCATAGAGGCCGTGGATTCTCAACGGCTCGGCGACGATCTCGCGGACCGTCATCCTCGGATTCAACGAAGCGTACGGATCCTGGAAGACGATCTGGATGTCCTTGCGCACCGGGCGCAGTTCCTTGCGGGACAATTCGGTGATGTCCCTTCCGAGGAAAATGACCTTCCCGTCTGTCGGATTCACCAGCCTGATGATGGCGCGAGCCGTCGTCGACTTCCCACATCCTGACTCGCCCACCAGGCCCAATGTCTCGGCATGGCCCACCTCGAAGGAGACGCCGTCGACCGCGTAGACGTTGCCGACCGTTTTGCGGCGGACGCCCTCTTTGATCGGAAAATGAACCTTCAGGTCTTCGACCTCGAGGACGCGCTGCCCCCTGACGTCGTCGTGACCGTTGTAGGTGATGCCTGCATCACTCAAGACGGCCCCCCTGGGCTGAAATTCCGGTCACCGCCGCCTCGCGCAGAACCTCGTCGGCGACCTCGTCCCAGAAATGACAGGCGCTGAGATGACCACTTGTCACATCGAACAGGGGAGGCACGACCGTCCGACACAGCTCGCGTCCCTCGGACATCCGGCATCGTGGATGAAAGGAGCAACCGGGCGGTCTGTTGATCAGAGATGGTGGGTTTCCAGGTATCGGGAGCAGACGCTTCATCTCCCCGGTGATTCGGGGAAGGCTCATCATCAGGCCAAGGGTGTAAGGGTGCCGGGGCTCGTGGTAGATCTCCTCGACGGTTCCGGTCTCGACGACCTTGCCCCCGTACATGACGGCGATCCGGTCGGCCATTTCGGCAACAACGCCGAGATCATGGGTGATCATGATTGTTGCGGCGCCGGTCTCCTCGGCTGCGATCTTCATGACCTCGAGCACCTGGGCCTGGATGGTCACGTCGAGAGCCGTGGTGGGCTCATCCGCAATCAGGACCGACGGCTTGTTGGCCATGGCCATGGCGATTATCGCCCTTTGACGCATGCCCCCCGAGTACTCGTGCGGGTACTGGTCATAGCGCCGGTCCGGGTTGGGCACACCGACCATCTCCAACAACCCGATGGTCTCGGCCCTGGCCCGGTCGTTGGACATGTCGTCGTTGTGGGCGAGCAGGGCTTCGGCGATCTGGTCGCCGACGGTGAAGACCGGGTTCAGCGAGGTCATCGGATCCTGGAAGATCAGGGCGATCTCCTTGTTGCGGATCTTTCGCAGCTCGTCGACCGGCAGTCCGATGATGTCGCGACCCTTATAGAGGGCCTCGCCACGAACGATCCTGCCCGGTGGCATCTGGATCAAGCCCAGAGCCGACATGACGGTGACACTCTTCCCGGACCCCGACTCGCCGACAACGCCGAGGGTTTCACCCGGGTACACCTCGTAGCTCACACCGTCGACGGCGTGGACGACCCCATCCGGCGTGTCGAACTCAACGACCAGGTCGCGAATCGCGAGGACCGGTTCCGTCACTTGATTCGTTGCTTGGGGTCGAGGGCGTCGCGCAAACCGTCACCAATGAAGTTGATGCACAGCGCAATGAGGACGATGGTCAACCCGGGGAAAGTCGCAAGCCACCACTGTGTGGTGAGCGAGTCCTGCCCATCGGAGATCAGTTTCCCGAGTGCCGGGAACGGCGGCTGGATGCCGAAGCCGAGGAAGCTGAGCGCCGCCTCGACCAGGATCGCCGTGGCCACAATCAACGTGGCGTTGACAATGATCGGCCCCGCGGTGTTGGGCAGTATGTGTCGGAAGATGATCCGGTTGTCGGAGGCTCCGAGGACCTTGGCGGCTTCGACGAACTCCTTCTCCCTCAGACCGAGAAACTCGCCTCGAACGATACGCGCCAACCCGGTCCAGAAGAGGAAGGCCAGGATGAACGCCACCCGCACCGGGTTGCCTGCTCCGAGAAATGCGGACAGCACCAGCAGGACCGCCAGGAACGGAACGACCAGGAAAAGGTCGGTCAGCCTCATCAGGATGTTGTCGACCTTGCCCCCGTAGTACCCGGCAATGCCCCCGACCAGGATCCCGAGGAAGGTCGACACACTGGCCACGATGAACGCGACATACATCGAGGTCCGGGTCCCGTACAAAGTCCTCGAGAAGTAGTCGCGCCCGATCTTGTCCGTGCCGAAGATGTGGAACCCCTCGAAGGTCGGCGCCAGGGCCCGGTCAGGCACATTCGGCGCATCGAACGGGTAGGGAGCGATGAAGTCTGCAAAGAGCGCTGCCAGGAACACGAGGGTGAGAATCACCAGCGAGGTCATGGCCAGCTTGTGTTGGAAGAACTTCCGTCTCGCCAGCTGCCACTGGGTCAGTGACTGGACTTCGAGCCCTTCCAGATGCACCGACTCGAGCGCGGCCCGGGTCGCCTCGGTCTCGAGCGCCTCGTCGGCGTGCACCTGCTGATCAGTCATATCTGATCCTTGGATCCAACCAGCCGTAGATGACGTCGGCCAGAAGGTTGGCAAAGATCACCGCGATCGCGGTGACCATGAGCCAGGCCATCAAGGTATAGATCTCACCCCGGATCAGCGAGTCGATGAAGAACTTACCCATCCCTGGCCAGGCAAAGATGGTCTCGGTGATGACCGCACCACCGAGCACCGCCCCAAAGTTGAGGGCAGCGACGGTCACGATGGGGATCAGGGCATTTCGCAATCCATGTTTCATCGTCACCGCCCTCTCACTCAGGCCCTTGGCCCGCGCGGTGCGGATGTAGTCGGAATGCAGCACCTCGAGCATCGAGGCCCGCTGATACCGGCTGTAGGTGGCGACGTTGACGTAGGCGAGGACGATGATGGGCAAGATCATGTGTTGGACTCGATCGATGAACGGGTTGGTGGCGTCAAGGCTCGACTGCCCGAACGTGTACACGAGTCTTATCCCTGTCTTCAAGAAAAAGGTGGTCGCCAGCGCCTGGAGTATCAGGGCAAACCAGAAGATCGGGACCGAGAAGCCGAAAAAGCTGATGGTTGTGGTGGTGTAGTCGAAGAAGCTGTACTGCTTCTTGGCCGAGAATACACCGAGGATCACGGCGAGAACCACCGCGATCAGTTCCGAGATGAGGACCAATTGCAAGGTGTTGCCGATGGCGCGCTGGAGATCGGGCCAGATCGGGTTGTCACCGACGGCGGTGGTCCCGAACTGGTTGAAGAACATGTCCTTCACCCAGAAGGCGTACTGGATGATGATCGGGTCGTCGAGATGCTTCCGATCGATGATGTTCTGCAGGGTGTCCTGGCTGATGTTCGGGATCAGCCGAAGCTGTGACAACGGGTCGGTCACCAACGACATGCCGAAAAACACCAAGAACGACGCCGCGATCAGAACCGGGATGCTGTACAGCACTCTCCGCGCGATGAAAGTTCCCATGCCTTGCCTCCGTCCGGGCTACAAGCTCTGACACTTTACACCGGACCCATTCCCGCGGCCCGGGGAACCATGTCAGCTTCAACAGAAGAGGGGGTCGCCCCAAGGCGGCCCCCTCTTCGTCAACTACGGCCTAGTCGATCAACCCTCAGGGACGATCGTCTCTGCGCTCTCGATGAGCTGCGGCACATACTCGAAGTCCGGAGTGATGGTGTAAGCACCCTCCAGGACTGCCGTAGCCACTAGACCGGCGGCAAAGAGGTTGCCGTCTGCCTCCCACGTATTCATGGTCAGCGGCTGCTGGTCGGCACCGAAGATGACTACCTCCTTGCCGGTCCAGTCGCCGATGTTCCAGGCCGGCCCGATCTGGGTCGCGTTGTCCTGGGGACCCACGACGGTCGAATTCCACGCAAAGAACGTGGGCTTCTGATACATGGGGATCATCGGGACGTCGGCCAACCAGAGGTCGTCTGCCTCGTTGTACTTGGCTGCACGCTCTGCAGGGTCGACGATTGAGTCGGTTTCCTTGATCAGGGCGTCGACTTCCTCGTTGCAGTACCGCATGTTATTGCTCGAACCGAACCCATTAGGAGCATCGCCTTCGCAGTAGTACAGGGTGTTGCCACCCACAGGGTCGGGCGAGCCGACCCATGCGAAGTTGAACACCTGCCATTGATCGGCGCCGCCATAGAGGAGATCCTCGGCAAACACCTCGGAGGCCGGACCGAACTTCGGTGTCACCTCGATGCCGATGACAGCGAGGTCGGCCTGAGCCAGCTCGAACTGGAGCTCACGCCCTTCGTTCCCGGCCGTCGTGACCCAGGTGAAGGAGAGCCGCTCACCACCACACTCGTAGACACCGTCGCCACCCTTGGTGCAGCCATTGTCGACCAGCAAGGCCTCGGCGGCTGCCGGGTCATACGGGAACCTCTCGTTGAAGTGGTCCTCGTAGTTGTTGCTGGTGTTCAGCCAGACCGAGTTGCCGAGAGGCTGGGCGTCAGCGGCGATGGGACGCACCACGGTCTCAACAATGGCATCACGGTTGATCGCCTGGGCAATGGCCTGACGGACATACAGGTTCTGGAGACGGGCGTCGTCGAAGTTGAAGTCGAAGTGCTCCCAAACCGGGCCCAACCCGGCCTCCCACTCCACGCCATCGATGGCGTCGACTTCTTCCACCAGCGAGACCTGAGGCTGCGGGTAGAACATGTCGATCTCCTGGCCCCGGAGGGCCTGGACCTGTGTCTGCGAGTCCTCGAGGAAAACGATGTTCATTGTCTGGACGTCGCCGGAAGCCTCACCCCAATAGTCTGGGTTGCGCTCGAGAACGATTCGCTCGTCAAGGACCCACTCCACCATGGTGAAGGGACCTGATCCCATTGTGATCAGATCGTCCCAGATCTCATTGAAGGCCTGGCCCTCCAATATGTGCTTGGGCATAACACCCGGCTGCTGGAACAAGGACTTCCAAGGGGCATAGATCGCGCTGAAGGCGAAGATGATCGTTTTCTCGTCGACGATCTCGTAGCCGGTGATCTGGTTGTAACCCTCACGACTGAGGATGTCCAGCTGGTCATTCACGATGGTCTCGTAGGTGAAGGCGAAGTCGTCCGCACTCACCGGGGTCCCATCAGCCCACGCCGCGGCAGGTTGAATGTTGTACTTCACACAGAACGCGTCAGGGCATTCGCCGACGGTTGACTCCTGAGGAGCCTCCGTTGTGGTTGATTCTGAAGGGGCCTCGGTGGTTGTCGCCTCTCCTGCCGTCGTGCTAGTCGTAGCAGTGTCGCCTCCACAGGCGGCAGCTACCAGGGCTAGGACAGCGAGGAGGGACGCCCATCGGGCGACCCGCGATGTGCGCAGGGCTCGCACTATTAGTTTCCTCCCTTGTGGGTTACTTTCAGGGATCGAGCATGGCTCTTCACCCGGGGCTGCTCCCGAATGAACTCGGGAACAATATCGGGAATATATCCCGATGGGTCCTAAAGTTAAAGCAGCAGCGCGGCAATGCCAAACGACGACGTCGGCCTTCCGTCATTCTTCCGCGACGACGTCGGGGTCGTCCAGAATGACCTCATGGTGCTTTCGCATCTCCGAGATGAGGGCCTGGATGATCCCGGTCATCGGCAGGGCGAGAATCACGCCGATCGGGCCGAGAAGTTGTGAGCCCACAATGATGGCGCCGATGGAGACGGCGGGGTGGATCTCCATGGTCCGCTTGGTGATTCGAGGTGCGATCAGATAGTTCTCCACCTGCTGATAGCCGAC
>CAZRID010000212.1:0-5824 GCA_964600055.1 uncultured Acidimicrobiaceae bacterium | reverse complement strand
GCCTTGCCCGGTGTGTTGACCTCGATGAAGGTCTCCACTACCGCCTTCTGAGCCTTTGACGCCCCGAGCGGAGCAAGGAGGTCGATGGAAAGGTCCCTCACCACCGAGAGGACAGCGAGGAGGGCCGAGGTCGCCCGCTGCTCGGCCTCTTGGACAGAGCCGATCCCCGAGACCGGGATCAGACGCGCCTTGGTCCTGACGGGTTCGGTTGCCATAGCGGGAAGCTACCGGAGAGGGCAGGAGATACGCTGGCTCTCGTGACCTACTCAGACGAAAGCGATGCCCTATTCGCCAAGTGGGTCAGTTGGTTTGAACGGATCAACGATGACATCAGCTACCTCCATCGTGACCGAGAGGTGTGGCGCGACTTGGTAGCGATGATCGACGCCAACAAGGCGATCCCAGAATCGTGGTGGATAAAGGAATGGATCACTCAACTGACCGTGAAAGGGTTGGCGCTCGGCATCAGGAGGCAGACGGACAAAGGACGCGACGTTATTTCTCTGGTCCGGCTTCTCAACGACATCAAGAAGAACCCGAGCGTGATGTCACGAGACCGATTCATTGCCATCTGCTCACCAGGCGACGACGACTACATGGTTCTGAGGGTGAATCTAAATTTCGACCAATGGGCGGGGCCAGGTGGCTCGGAGATTGATCCTGGGCTTGTCCAGAAACGCCTCGATGCGCCGCCGTGAACAAGGTAAAGAAGTACGTGGACAAGAAGCTGGCGCACGAGGACGACGGCGATCCTTCTGTCGGGTTCACTTTCGGTGAACTCGATGCGGCTCTGGACACCATCGGCGCGGCGCTGACTGACATCTACCTCCTGTTGAAGTGTTCCAGCCTGACCTCTCCGAACCCGACCATCATCAACCCGTGGCGACGAGCGTTCATGGTCCCCTGGGAATCAGATGAGGCCGTTGAGCGGTGGCAGGGAATCCAGCAATTCATCCGTGCCAGAGAAGCCGCTGGGGAGGAGTAGCTCCCCGAGGTCAGTCACCACCGCCGAACTCCTCCCGACGCCTCTCCATGCTCTCCTCGGCCAAGCGCTGTAATTCCATCGCGAGTTTCATCCCCTCCTCCTCGTCACCGCGCTCAAAGGCTTCAACCCCCCTCATCCGAATCTCCTCTCTGAGCAACAGGGGGCGTAGGCGGGCTCTGCGCTCATCCTCGGTTGGCACCCGACCTGATCCCGCTTTCCGAGTAGCGGCGTCCAGGTCGATGGAGGCGAGCCTCTCCTCTGACCCTGGAGTACCCCGGAGACATCGGAGCAGATCATCGGAAGGATCAAGCTCACCGGCCGCGATCCGGTCGAGGATGATTCCCGCGTGGGCGCCGTTGGTCCGCCATACGCCAAGAGCGTCATCCCCCGGCACCACGGACACTCGGCCCCCCGAGGTCAGGGCGTCGATCTCCTCCAGGTCGAATCGCAAGAACCCGGAGAGAACAGCGATGTTCACAGCCTCCAGAGGCATGACCTGAGCGATGCCGCGATCGCCCTCCGAGCGAATCATGATGACGTTCCTGTGGCGAAACCAACGACCTTCTCGTAAGTGCCGCGGAGCTGGACCAATTCAAGGTCGTCGCCGTCCCCGAGGACTGCCCAACCCAGAACTGCGCGAGCCGATTGCCACAGGTCGGAGAAACTCATCGTTTGCCGATCAGCCTACGTTCGCTGACCTCGGCCACACGTGTGTCCACGGGACCGATCCTGCCGGCCACCAGGGCACCCTACCGCCGGTCAGTTGAGGACCACCCGCTGCTCTGCTCTCTCCACCCGGCAACCTCAGGTGGACGCGTTGTGGTCGCGGCCGATGTTGGCCCGATCATCAATCGGCGATTTCGTCAACTAGTAATTGAGGATTCGGGGTGGAGCTGACGGGATTTGAACCCGTGACCCCCTCGTTGCGAACGAGGTGCTCTGCCAGGCTGAGCTACAGCCCCCGGATGGGTTGGAAACGCGGTTGGAAACTCGGTCGTTTTGGCGTGTTCTGCCCAGAGGATAGACGCCACAGCAAACGAGACTCGAAGTGGGCCACCGAGTGACTTACCGACGCGTTCTGACGCGACTGGTCAGATTGGAGTAAAGCCTGAGGACGCCGTGGGTTCTGCCCGGTTAAGACCACCGCGGGGCACTCAGAGGTTTCGCCTGGAGCCGGAAGTGTGGTGCGAAAACCGCCCGAGTTTGGGCGTTGCGGTAAGCCTGCCACGCGAGCATGGAGAGTTGGTTCTTCTCGAATCCAAAGTGGTGCAGCCTCTCGCGGGGAAGGTGGTCGTCGATAATCCGGTTGGCCGATTCGGCAGATCCTCGGAGTGGCCGCTGGGTCTCGACGAACACGGGGTCGTCTTCAGGGAAGGCCCGGAGATGCTCGGGGCGGTTATACCCCGTAAGGCGGTCGTCAGCGGTCGCGAAACTGTCTGAAGGATTTCGCAAGCTGCTCTCAGGAACCGAGGATCTCGTCGATCAGGGCACGGATCCTCGTGTACCCCTGGTCGGCGGCCGTTTCCGACAACCCTTGCTCCACGCTCATCGCCGACATTCCGGGCCCGTGTCGATCCGAGAACAGAGACCGCACCAGCTCGGCCCCCTCCGACATTTCGTCGCTGTCGGTGAAGGCCTCGGCCGTCACGCCAGCGGCGTGTGCTATCTCGAGGCATCGCCACACGTCGGCGTGGTCGGTGGGGTTGTGCCTGGCGCGAGTGGCGAAGGCTTTAAGGACAAGCGCGCTCGGTTCGTCCGGAAAGGCAAGGACGACATCAAGCACCTCATCGCTGAGACGTCGCAGCTCCAGCTCGATGACCAGCGGTGGGCGTTGCAGAGCTGCCGCCAGTCCGAGCGCCTCTGTGGCGATGAGGTCCCCGGCCCTCCTGTTCTGCGAGGGGCGGCTGGTGTATGCGGGGAGGAGGATGTCGATGATCGCCTCTGGGGAATCTGTCTTGTCTCCAGCCGGTAGGTCGTCCACTGCTCTCGCGAACCGATCACCGGCGACCTGTTTGTAGCCGAGGGCCGCGAGGCGTTCGACGAGAGTGTGGTCGCGAACAACAACCGGAGGTGTGCCGAGATCGGCGTCGAGCGTGACCCGGTAGAGATCAGCTCCCAGGCTCCATCTCGCCGCCAGCACCATCACCATCTGCCCGCCGATGACCCGGTACGGAATCTCGTCGTCTGACTCGAGAGCTGTGGCGAGGTCAGCGAGAGCTACGAATCCCAGGTCGTCCGCCAGCGACCTCGCTCGCAGTGAGAGCCGGTTCAACGGTTCAACAGCCATTTGCGAAGCTCGCTGGCTGCTTCGAGCCGATCAGTCCCTCCGAGGTGTTCCAGGTCCCAGATCATCTGAGGCACATCGACCACCGGGATCTGCTCCCCTCCGAGAGTCCCGGCACTGGAGTGCGTGAAGACCGAAAGGTCCTGAGGATCTCGAACAATGACGTTGGCGTCGGCCCGCCCGACGGCCTCAACAATGCCGATGTCATCAAGCGGGTGGTCGGCACGACAGTAGAGGATGACCACGCGTGGCCGCAGCCAGGGTGCGTAGAGGTCAGGTCCGACATCGGCCGATGCCAGGACCGGATATGGGGGAGCCGTGTTTCTTGTGGCTTTGATGGCGACCTCGCTCGGCTCGGCCAGACTGTAGAAGTAGCTCTCGGAGCCTCCGGGACCGCGGTATTCGGAGAGAAACCGATCGAGGAGCGCCTCCCTCTCCGGCCACCAGTAACCATCCCTTCTTGCAACGAGGTCGAGTCTTCGGAGGCGCCCAAGCACTTGCGACGCGCGGGGCTGGGTCACGCCGGCCTGGTTGGCTAAGCCGGTGGCGTCGCGGGGCTCGGCCTCACCTTCCACGAAACCGAGCAGTGCGCGAATGATCCCGAGTCCGCCTGTACCTTGCGGGAGGCTCTTCGTCGCTGGAGCTTGGCGAGTCGGTCGTGGCCGCCGTTGGTGGGCGAGAAGTCCCGGTGCGCGAAGATGGAGGTTGCCCTCTAGATCTGCCCAGGACCACCCGGCTTCGGTCAGCCTCTCTCCAGTCCCTTCTGTGATGAACGGAGCAACCAGGAGCCGCTCGCCGAGGGTCTCCAGCTCCAATTGTCGAGGCCTGAGATCCTCGACCTCGTTGGGATAGGGAGCGCGTCGTTTGACCTCGACGGCGAAGGTCCATTGCCGGTCGCCGTCACCCACCTCGAGGAGAGCGTCGATATCGTTGTCATCAGCCGGAAGGGCCCGGGCGGTGAACCCGGCCTCTCGAAGCGCATGAGTCAGATTCATAAGCACGATGAGTAGTATAAGCACCGTGCTTATGTTATGCAATGCGCTTATATCATGCGTGGTGAGTGCTCGATACTTCTAACGGACGGCCCGATATCGCGGGTTATCCACAGGCATCGGCTATCAGCCCAATGGCGCGAAACCCCTGTAAACACCACTTTCTGGCATCAGCCGGTACCAGCCGAACGGCCGGATAGGAACTCATAATTACAAGGTCAGGCAGACTGCTTTGGCCACCCCCGTCGCAGTCGATGGCGTTCTGTCCACGAGTGGTCTTCTCTGGGTGACTGTGACGACGCCTCGATCATCGTCGACCTTGAGAACCGATGGAAACCCAGCCGGGCCGACCATCTGAGCGTGGCGGCGGTTAACGGTGCCCGGTGGGCCAGCTGAGCATGGGCATGTTGACGACGGTCTCGGTCTGGGTGATGGTGAGTTCCCCTGCGTCGCTGGCCGCCGTGAGCTCGTCGGCGGATCGGAGTAGTCGGGGGGTGGCGGCGGGTTGCCAGTTGGCCAGGTTGACCCGTCGCAGCGGGCTGTAGGCAGGCTCGCTGGGGGCGGTGTCGAAGATGTCGGGCTGGTAGCCGAAAGGCCCGGCGGGTCCTTCGGGTTGGATTCCGTTGGTGAACACGTACACCTCGGCGAGAGCCGTGTCGGGTACTTGGGCGAGCTGGGGTACGACCAGCACCGGCGACCCCATCATCGTGGTGAGCATGTCGGCCACCTCAGGGTCGGAGGCTTCGGTGTGGATGAACAGGATCTCCTCTCCCTGGTAGTAACCGGTGACGGGGGGCGGGACTGGGACCTCGCCGGTTACGGTCATCTCGCCCATCCCTCCGGCTGCGGCTTGGGATGGTCCGCTTCGAGCGGTCCACCAAGCGCCGAAGCCGATGACCACCGTGGTGATGACCAGGGCGACCAGGATCCAGAACCGGACCGTGTGGCCGTCCACTCGGGTGTTGGCCCAGTCGAAGCGACGCTCTTCCGGTTCGGGCCGGTCGGTCACTGCTTGGCTCCTTCAGCGTATGGCTGCTGGTGGTGGGTGTCGGTTTCGAATGCCTGGTAGCGGCCGGTAATGGGCTGGCCGCGGAGCAGACGACCCCCGAAGGAGTTTGCGAGCACCGCGGTGACCGAGGTGATCATGGCGATCATGGCCCACACCGGGGAGACCAGCCCGGTGACGGCGGCGGGGACGCCGATGCCGTTGACGCTGAACGCCAGCAGTAGGTTTTGTTTGGTCTTGCTGTAGGAGGCGACACCGATCTGGTGAGCGTCCATTACTGCTCCCAGCCGGTCACCCATGATCACGATCTCGGCGGATTCGATGGCGATGTCGGTGCCGGCGCCGATGGCCACTCCGATGTCGGCCTGGGTGAGGGCGGGGGCGTCGTTGATGCCGTCTCCGACCATCATCACCCGCTCTCCGTCCTGTTGCAGCTCACGGATCTTGGCGGCTTTGTCGTCGGGGAGGACTTCGGCGATCACCTGGTCGATGCCGACCTGGTTGGCCACCACCGATGCGGTGCGACGGTTGTCTCCGGTGATCATCACCGGTTTGAT